>NZ_JBHWYR010000012.1:0-94720 GCF_042728695.1 Bacillus sp. NPDC060175 | reverse complement strand
AGTTTCGATGAGTGAATCTCTTTTTACAATATTTCCGCGATTATTTATTAAACATGAGAGTATTTTAACTTCATTTTTAGTTAACTCTACAGACTTGTCTTGATAAGTAACTGTTGCATTTGAAAGATTTAAATTAAAATCTCTATAAATTAAGATATGATTCGTCTTGAAATCTCCAGTTGTTCTTCTTAAAATGTTTGTTACTCTTGCTAATAGTATTTCTGTATTATAAGGCTTTGTTATAAAATCATCTGCTCCTAAATTCATACTTATTAGTTCATCTACATCACTATCTCTGCTTGTAACCATGAAGATTGGAACATCTGAAGTTTTACGTATTTCTCTGCATATATAATAGCCATCGAACACAGGAAGATTTATGTCTAGTAATATAAGGTTTGCATTCTCACTTTCTATATATTCGATAATATGATTAAAATCTGTGGGAGCCTTTACTTCATATCCATACTTTATAAAAAAATTTTGTAATTCTTCTCTGATGATTTCATCATCTTCAATCAGAATGATTTTTTTCATGACTTTTCCCTCCCTATACAGAATATAAGGCTATTACATCTTGAGAAACAAAGTGTAATAGCCCTAATGAGCATTATAAAATCAAGTATTACTTTTTACAATATTTTTATACCCGACATATGTCGTGTAGAAATATACTACATAAACTACAAGAAGTACTAAGCCAGTCATCAATGCTGGTAAAATAATGTCTGTTTGTTGAAATGCATTAATAAAAATATTAACTAAATAAATTCCAACTACAGAATGAATTATGGCAAGAATAACTGGAAGACTAAAGTATACGAAAGTTTGAATAAAAATCGTTTTGTCGATCATTGTTCCATTTGAACCAATTCTCTTCAAAGATTTATATCGATCTATGCTATCACTGGCTTCTGATAATTGTTGAAGAGCTAATACAGCCATACTCGTTATTAAAAATACAATACCTATATATATCCCAATAAACAGTATGATAGTTTTCAATCCCTTACTTTCTGCACAAACTTCATCCTTTGATTTGCCTGCTATACGATTAATATTTAATTTCGGGCCATTTTCGTCATAAAAGCCCCGTGCAACGTTATCATATTTTTTATTATATTCTTCTCTATTTCCATCTGAATAATTTACATTAAGTATGGATGCAATAATTTTGTAGCCTGATAAAAACTCATCATTTATAACGATTGTGGAGTAATTAGTTGTCCCATCAGAAGTGTAAAGATTCTCTTGTATAACTTTAGCGTTTTTTACCAGATATTCTTTTTCTTTAATATTCACCTTATTGCTATTTTTTAATCTTTCATTTATCGAATTAACCAACCGGTTATCATTTGATAAAAGTAAAACTTCATTGTTATTTAAAGTGATTTCCTTTTCACCTTTAAGATTTAAAATTTTATTATAATCAGATACTTTAATGAAATCCATACCGCGACCATAATCTTTACGTTCTGGTATAAAGTCCACCACTTCCATCCCTGTTTGATATACATTATAAGATACATATTTTTCGTTATTACTTATTTTAAAATTAGCTTTATTTAATACGTCTTCTATCGTGTAACTTTCATCCTTATTCTCCAACGTAATACTGGCATCAAATGGTGTTACTTCTTTCATTGTTGCGTCCATCATTCTGTTAAAGCTGATTCCTGTAGATAAAGCCACCAGTGTAAGGCATAACATTAAACAGATTACAGACATGGATATAAAATTTGTATTAACCTTACTATTTATTTGTTTGATGATAAATATATTTAACCCTTTAAAATAGACTTTTTTATTCTTCTTTACAACATATAATATAAATCCAGATAAACTAAAGAAAAACAGCAATGTACCTAATATGCCAAGAATGATTGATACCATAAACATAGGATTTTTAAAATTCAATCCGATTTTTAATACAGTCACATATGCATATCCAAGTGATGCTACACACATAATAAATGTGATTACATAGATAAGAGGATTTCTAAATTTTACATCTTCGTTTTTTCTACCTGCTGTTAACATATCAATTATTTTGTATTTAGAAACAACATATACATTAAATAACATAACAAGCAAAAACATGATTCCAAAGTATAATACGCTTTTACCTATAGCACCTGTTGAAATTGTAAATTTATATTTATTGATGGGCAATTCAAATAACTTTAATGTAAATGTAGATAATCCCTGCGATACTCCAATACCTATTATAAGTCCACTTACTAAAGATATAACGCCAACTAGAAATGTCTCTGTTACTAATATTCTGGATATGTTTCTTCTTCCCATACCTAAAGTCATGTATATTCCTAATTCTTTTTTACGTTTTTTAATTAAGAAATTATTTGCATACAATATTAAACCACCTAATATTACGGATACAAATACTGACACATTTGAGATAGCATTCATTACTGTAGGCACATACTTTCTATCTGAAGCGTTAATTTCCATAAGTGCCTTTTGTGATTCTATTGAGTTAAAGCTATAAAATATACAAACAGCCAGTGTTAGTGTTAAGAAATATATTGCATAATCCTTAAGACTTTTCTTTACATTCCCAATAGCAAGCTTAGAGTACATTATTATCGTCACCTCCAAGAAGGGTTATAACTTCGATAATTTTAGTAAAGAATTCTTTTCTGGAATCATTCCCTCTTACCAACTCGATAAATATTTTTCCATCTTTAATAAAAAGAATTCTACGAGCATAGCTTGCTGTAAATGCATCATGAGTAACCATAAGTATTGTAGCTTTTAAATCCTTATTTAAACTTTCAAATCTTTCGAGTAATAATCTAGCTGATTTAGAATCTAACGATCCTGTTGGTTCATCTGCAAGTACTAAAGATGGATCTGTTACGATAGCTCTTGCCGAACCAACCCTTTGTTTTTGTCCGCCTGACATTTGATAAGGGTATTTGCTTAATACTTGTTCAATGTCTAAATATTTTGCAACTACTTGTATTTTGCCATCAATTTTTGAACTTTTCTCACCTTTTATTGTTAACGCTAGGGCAATATTTTCATAAGCAGTAAGGGTATCTAATAAATTAAAGCCCTGAAATATAAACCCTAATTCATTTTGTCTAAACTTATCTAGTGACTTTGATTTTAACCGAGTAATGTCACTATTATTTATCATTATTTTTCCCGTAGTAACATTATCAATAGTTGATATACAGTTAAGTAATGTAGTTTTTCCACTTCCTGAAGGCCCCATTATCCCTACAAATTCTCCCTCATCTACCTTAAAACTAATATTATCTATAGCCTTTGTTACATTATCTTTATTACCATAATATTTTTCGATTTTTTCTACACTTAATATATTTCGCATTAATACTTCTCCTTTTTCATTATAAAAATTCTTTAACTCCCATTCATTTTATATAATTTCATTAATAGTATCGGTGGAATTACATTTCATTAACATTACATTTTTGTTATATTGAGCGATACCTCTGCATGTAAGTTATCAGAAATCGCAATGGATTAAGTAAGGTTTATTCGATCCCTTACCAAAGAGGCAGATAAATGTAGGGGTATCGGTTCTGGTGCAAAAACGATAAGACTTATGTAATTATTGGAAATAAGCAAACTGGTTACGGCGTAACAACAGCTCTATTTAAAAGACATAGATTCATAGTCATTTTAGAAGAAGCACCACATATTATTGATGGCCTACTATATCATGAAACAGATTTGGATATTGAAGAACATTATACGGATGCGGCAGGATTTATAGATCATGTCTTTGCCATGTGTCATATGTTATGATTTCGATTTGCTCCTAGAATCAAAACGTTTAGTAAGAATAAAATTTATACTTTTGAAAAGCCTTAAATCAACCGCATCTAGAATTTATGATTGGGGGAACAATTCATACAAAGAAAATAAGAGAAAATTGGGATGATTTATTACGATTAACTAGTTCTGTTCGTAATGGAACAGTCACAGCTTCTCTTATTCTTAAAAAGCTTGTAGCCTATCCAAGGCCGAATAGCTTATCCGTAACATTACGTGAGATAGGTAGGATTGAAAGAACTTTATATACATTAGAATGGTTGCAGAGTCCTGAGCTTAGAAGACGTGTTCAGGTTGGTTTAAATAAAGGTGAAGCAAAACACGCACTTGCTCGAGCTGTATTTTTCAATCGATTAGGGGAAATTCGTGATCGTTCTTATGAAGATCAATTACATAGAGCTAGTGGTTTGCAACTTCTTATTTCAGCAATTGTATTATGGAATACGGTATACATATCACGTGCAGTAGATGCTTTACGTGCAAAAGGCATGGACATTCCAGAGGAATATTTACAGCATATATCTCCACTTGGATGAGAACATATCACGTTGACAGGTAATTATGTTTGGAACTTAAATGAAAAAACAAATTTCAATAATTTTAGACCGTTATGATACAAAAATTCTATAAAAAAAGCAGTAAAATAAATAACCAGTTCCTTAACATACAGGGAACAGGTTAAAATGTCTCCAACTTGTGTCTGGGGTATCGCCACATGCCCATCAACTTAAGAATTCAGAATTACCCCAAAACGAAAAAATGAGCTTTTTTGTTACAAGTTAGCACAAAATTTCGTTCTGGGGGTGCTATAAAATTTTAGCTTGATGGCGATGTGGCGGTACCCCATTATGCAAAAGATAAAAATTGGAAGCCAATAGATGAAAAATAATAATTCCTTATTCAACTAACGCATGCATTAGTTGAACAACCTAAGGCTGCTTCGGCAGCCATTTTTTGTACCAACTGTCAGTTTAGTTTTCAATATGTGAAAAGGGATTTCTAAGTGATTAATTGAATATATATTTATTGTTCACTAATTTTTGGGAGGCCCCTTTATGGGAGATAAGCCTTACTGTATTGCTATCAAGTTCTTAATGAAGAAAGACTAGGAGCTTCGCACGGTTCTATAATAACTTATAGTGATGCTGTGACGGGATTTCTTGTTAGTGAGATAGGGTATTTTTTAATTTATTATAGTAACGTACCACGAAATTGCAACTCTCGTCCTCAAGAATTATTTCTTTGAGGTGAAAGTTTTTTTATTATATAAGTTTCATTCTGTCATAATTTAAAGTTTTCGAGAGGAGAAATAATATGAATTCTATTTTATTAGATGTTCCGTTACAAATAGAAACAGACAGACTAATTCTTCGAGCACCACTTCAAGCTGGTGACGGGAATGTCGTACACCAAGCTATTAAGGATTCAATTAGTGAGTTAAAGCAATGGTTGCTTTTATTCCAGTCAATTCCTACTGTTGAAGAAACGGAAATTATCCTGAGAAATGCCCATATAGATTTTTTGAAAAGAGAAAGCTTTCGCTATCTTATCTATCATAAAGGTACTAATGATTTTATTGGAACTGCTAGCCTTCACGGAATTAATTGGAAGATTTCTAAATGTGAAATTGGATACTGGATTAACACGCAATTTAGTGGCAATGGATATATGACAGAAGTAGTAAGTGAGTTAACAAACCTTGGATTTCAGTTACTCAAATTTAGAAGGATTGAAATACGATGTGAATCTAATAACACTAAAAGTCGTACGATCCCTGAAAAACTAGGTTTTGAGCTTGAAGGGATATTACGTAATGAAGATCTTTCAGCTGACGGTAAAAAACTAACTGATACCTGCATCTATGCAAAGGTAAATTAGATTAAAATTTTAATACTCAATTGAGTCTGTGTACATAGTTTATTCCCCTTCTAATCCGTTATTGTGATTTATTTAGAACTATAGTACATCAATATGTTTAAAATGAAATGTACTGAAATGGGTATATTCTATTAAAACAAGAAGATTTACTTCTCATAATAATATCAGTATTATATACAAATGTTACAATCATTTTATAAATAAATTACTTCATGAAGTTATAAAATTAGGACCGTACATATTAGACATATTTAAAATGTACGGTCCTTTTGTTTACTAGTGGTTCACTTATCTAACCTAAAGATAAGTATGTGGTCCTTTTACAATTTGAATTTCTGTTTAAGCTTCTTATATTTTCTATATGAACGTCTAACAATGTTTAACATGAAATACGGTATTTTAACAGGGAAAGGCAATTTATAAATGAAAGGAAAGTAAAATGTAAAATATGCCTTTTCTAAGTCTCTCCACTTACTATCTTCTTTTGTTTTTAAGAAATCAGATACATCGACTACATATCCCCTTCCGTTTTCCATCATCACATTTTTCCCGTGAACATCACAAGGAGTTAATCCTTGCTCCCTTGCATACTCTATAGCTTCATTGATATCAAGGATTACCTGCTTAGGAATTTTAATCCCCTTATGAATAGCATCGTATAAGGTAATTTCTTTTAAACGTTTCAATACTATGAAATTTTCTCCTTTATATATAAGCTTCGAATAAGAAGGATGATTTCCGATTCTTCGGTATACTTCTGACTCTTTTTCAATTCCTTCTCCTTCTCGCGCGTAAACTTTCACTACCCAATCTTTGTATTCTTTGTGCATAAATACTGCGGCATAATTACCTGTCCCTAAACACTTCCAAAGTCTAGGAATATCTTTAACTACTACAGGCTCGAATTCATCCTCACTTCTTATGCTTACCTCTTTTAATAATTCGTCCTTTATCAATCCCACAAAACTATTTATACTCATCATTCCCACTCCGGTTTTGCTAAAAGGGGGACTACCCCATACCCATCAAGTTAAAAAGTACATTCTTCCCTAATACGAAAAAAATGAGCAGACTTCACTAAGTAACTAACTTTAGAGAAATAAAATTTTCATTTAGGGGGGACTTCAAAACCTTAAAATGGATATTCTACGCAAATATATACTATTGATACAATAAATTATGTTAACTTCACATGATTATTTTATAAAAAAACTTAGCAAATACCATTATGAAAAGTGTACAAGCTATATTTATTAATAATATACAACTTATACAAGTTGTTCAATGAAGAATATTTCGTAGATAAAATTGATTGTTTTAATCCAGATACTATAAAAAATTTACTCCCATATACTCAAGGAGTTAACGAATGGATTGGCTTATTTTTTGTCGGAGGAAATAGATTAGCAGATGGAGAAAGCACTGGGTGTACTTCATATGTACCGATTGTTCAGAATGGTGAAACAACTGATTCTCCTTACTATTCCTGTTTTGTTTTGATATATTAAATACATACTATGTCATTAAAAATTAAAAGACAGACAGGAGTTAAATAGAATGATAAAAGGTTTCGGAGGAATATTTTGGAGAACTAAAAATATTGATGTTATAAAAAAATGGTACAGTGAAGTATTGAAGATTGAAATAGAAAATTGGAATGGGACTGTGATTAAACCCGAATTAGGAACTGAGACTATCTTTTCTTTCTTTACCGAGAATGACAGTTATTTTCCAGCAGAACAACAAGTGATGTTAAATTTCCAAGTACATAATCTAAACGAGACTATTCAGCATCTTGAACAAATTGGTGTACCTCTTGAAAAGCAAGAAGAGATTAGTGAATTTGGAAAGTTTATTTGGATTAAAGATCCTGAAGGTCGATTGATCGAACTTTGGGAGAAATAGTCGTTTATAATAATTTGCTACTAAGCTAACGAGTGCTTTAGTTCAATAAAAAAAGTTGATTCCTTTGAAGTGCACCTCCGATTATTAGACACAGTCTAACAATCGAAGGTGCACTTTTTTAATCTAAATTAATACTTTTAATGATTTTCATCAGCTAATTTATCGATATAACCTGTTATATACAGATTTGCTTTAGATACTTCCGTATTCTTAAATTCAGAATGAAAATCAGGAGAAAATGATACTTCTAAAACAATAATAGTAGCACCCTCGCTTAATTTAATAGTCTAAGTTTACATGCCCTTATTTTATGTATCCAACTTAGTATAATAGCCTATCCATTTATTAATAATATCAATCTACCAATAAATTACAATCACCTTAAATGTCTGAATTTTCCATAAATTAAAGGTTATCCCCAAAACAACCTCGAATATTGTAATAAACATACATAACATAAGGAGGTTGATCTATTTTGTTTCGTTCATTTACAAATGGATGTGTTGCCCTTGTGCAACGTTTCTTACCAGAACCGTTTATTTTATCATGCTTATTAACCGTTTTCGTTATCTTCTTCGGCATGTTTGCGACGCACCAAACACCGGTCGAAATGATTACGCATTGGGGCAATGGCATTTGGGGACTTCTCGCCTTTTCTATGCAAATGGCTCTTGTACTCGTGACAGGATCGGCATTAGCAAACGCTCCTCTTATTAAAAAAGGATTAACGAAAGCAGCGAAATTACCGAAAACAAATGGACAAGGTATTATTGCAATTTCAATCGTAAGTTTACTAGGAGCATACATAAACTGGGGATTTGGTATTGTTGTATCGGTTTTATATGCAAAAGAAGTGGCAAGACAGTTAGAAGGATTAGATTATAGGTTAGCAATTGCTTCTTCTTACTCCGGATTTCTCATTTGGCATGCAGGCCTTTCCGCTTCTATCCCTCTTACATTAGCAACAGGCGGCGAAACGTTAATCAAAACGACAGCTGGAAGTATTAAAGAAGCGATTCCAATAACAGAAACGTTATTCTCACCATACGCTCTCGTTCCAGTTATTATCTTTTTAATTACAATGCCTCTCATTAATAAAGCAATGCATCCAGATGAAAAGCATACAATTACTGTAGACCCTAGCGTGTTCCATGAAGAGGCTGCTGCTCAAGAAGTAGAGCAAAAAACATTCGCTGAAAAAATGGAAAATAGTATGATTATTACACTTTGCATTGGATTATTAGGTCTTATTTATATTTTTAACTATTTTAGTACGAAAGGCTTTAACCTTACACTTGATATCGTTATTTTTATGTTATTGATTGCGGGTCTTATTTTCCACCGTACTCCGATTCAATATATTCGAGCTTTCTCTGACTCAACTAAGAGTGCTTCAGGTATTTTACTTCAGTTTCCGTTCTATGCTGGAATTATGGGCATGATGATTGGAGTAAATAGTGAAGGGCTTTCGCTTGGAGGAGCTATTTCTACTTTCTTTATTAGCATTTCAAATGAAACCACATTCCCGCTCTTTACATTTTTAAGTGCTGGAATTGTTAATATTTTCGTTCCATCTGGAGGCGGTCAATGGGCAGTGCAAGCACCAATTATGATTCCAGCTGGCGCTGAACTTGGTGTACCTGCCGCGAAAACAGCGATGGCAATTGCATGGGGCGATGCTTGGACAAATTTAATTCAGCCTTTCTGGGCATTACCGGCATTAGCGATAGCTGGTTTAGGCGCTCGTGATATTATGGGATTTTGTGTTGTTAACTTACTATATGCAGGATTTATCATTAGTCTATGTTTCTTATTTATTTAAACGGAAAGCTAGTTTTATACTAGCTTTTTTATATAATAAATCATTCGTTATCTATACAGCTTATTACCTTCCTCCACTCTACCTCTGCATGATTTAATGCTTCATATGTAAACAAATCTTCACACACTTTTTCAATCATATGAGGATTGTTCTTAAGGAAATTCCACTGCAATACTTTAGGAAGAAAATATGTTTCATATTCTTTACTTCCCCTAATCACCTCATCAACTTCTCTTTCACAAATCCCTCTTATTAAATAATCATTTCTTAATTGTATCTGAATTTGTTGAAACGTTTCACTATACTTCTTCAATTGGACTAAACAATTAATATACGTACGAAAAAGTTCGTCATCATAATTGCAACACTTTATAATATGATCTATTTCATTCATAATGTACGAGCCTTTTCTTCTATTTGTAATAGCCATTTTTCACGCTTCTCTAGTTTACCCGTTTTCACAGATTGAAAAGCAGAACGTTTTATATTGCGAATACCACAAAAACGCAAAACCCCTCTTTTCATCATAATCCAATCCGCTGATCGATATAATAGTGCTACGTACCATAACGGTGAGTCTAACGTATTAATAACCCACGCCTTCTTACCTTTAAATAAGCCTTTCGGTAATGCCCCCTCATATTTATAAGCAAATCCAGCTACAAAAATACGATCGATAAATCCTTTTAAAATAGCAGGCATGCCCCACCACCATATTGGATATATGAAAAGAAGAATATCCGCCTTCTGCACTAATTCTCTATATCGCTTCGTCTCTTCTTCATTTAGTAAATCACGTCTTTTCTTCTCTTCATTAAATACAAGCACTGGATCAAATTGTTCTTTATATAAATCAAGTAGCGTAACAGAATGATTTGTTTCCCCAAGTCCTTTTTGCACATGCTCTAAAATTGCCGCATTAAAGCTTGAAGGATTAGGATGAGCGTATATAATTAGTACGTTCACTACAAAGCAACTCCCTCTTTAGTTAAAGTTTCCCTTTCTTTAACATCTTCTCTACAATTTGCACATTTTTCGAACTTTGTAACAAACGATTTAATACTGTTAGTAACTCTTCTTTTTCTAAACCGTTCAGTTTCTCTTTAACCGTACTCTCACCAGCACCTTGAATATCATAAACAACTGCCGCCATATGTTTACAATAATTTTCGTACGGACACTCGCAACTACTTTCTGCAAAATCTTCAAGATCAATAACTACTTCATAATTTCCTGCATTACCAGTCACAAAAGCAAATACTTTATTATCATGTACTTCAACATCTTCTACATGTCCCTCTTCATAATATTCATAACCTCTATCAACAATGTATTTCGGAATATACCTATGTAGTTCTTTTAATAAATATGCGTACATAACAACACCTCTTCCTTTAATTCCCTTTTGACTTCCAAAATCCTGCATGTTATTCTAATAACTGTCAAGTAGCGAGTCTACGTGACAAACGACTGACACCTATTCGGCGAAGGTGTCTCTTTTCATTTGCAGCCGATATGAAGTGCCTCTTTCAGGCACATTCAATCTTTGACACTACACACTCAACACCATTCCCTTGTATCAGGCTGCTTCAGCAGTCTTTTACACTACATACTTCAAAAAAAAGAGAGCCTAGCTCCCTTTTCCTGCTTTATAAAATACCCCTTTTTCAGCATAGCGATATTCATCATCAGCTAAAGTAATTTTCCCATCCAGTTTGAGTTCATCTAATAGTCTTGATAAATAAAATTGATGTAACATTTTTTTAGTGAATTTTCCTTCATGATGCGAAACGATATGTTCTTGAATATCTAACAATGATATTGGCTTATTTTGCTCTATCATATATTCATAAACTGTACTACGCAGTTTTACGTATTTTTCGAGTGTCACAGTACTTCGCAACCCCTTTCTTCTTATTATATGCTTTCGTAATCGGTTTTTTTGCAACAAAAAAACCTCTCCGATAAGAAGAAGTTACGTATATCTTCGTCTTATCTCCCAGAACAAAAATGTTCTGCTGGAATTAGCACCTGCATCGCGGTTGCTGGGTTTCATCGGGCCAGTCCCTCCACCTCTCTGGATAAGAAAATATTCACTTTAAATTTAACTATACGTAATTTCATTATAATTGTCAAATAAATATAATAAATTATATTTTCTTCTTAACTGTTCATACTACAAATAGATGTACAGAAGGAGGTTACTACGTTGCAAAAGAACGCTCGTGGATACGTACAAGATTCATTTCAATCATTACAAGAAGCGAAACATTGTTTAGAAGATGCATTACAAACTGTTGAAGAAGATTTTAATCGTGCACGTATTGAACAATCCCTTTACGCTGTAGAACAAGCATTACAAAGATGCGATTATACCGTTCACATTTTAGAACAAGAATGAAAACTTCCCATCAAAAGATGGGAAGTTTTTTCAAATGGCATACTTCATCATTATTACCGTTATTATTAAAAAATATACAGAATTAACAATTTCTAAAATCCCTACTTTTAATATAGAAATCTTTTTGCCATACAACATAATGGCCCGAATTACACTTGGTACAAATATGAGTGAACACCATGGATTTATAGTAAATACGATTACCGTTAATACAATATGATATCCCCAAGATATAAAACGATACTTTGGATTATTTTTTTCACGAATCATCGTTTTCACATAAAACGTACTTCCTAAAAAATATAGAAATGAAATAAGTGCAATGAATAATGCTGTTTTATCTATAAATTTCATTGAGAAATAATAACTGATTAAACCGCCTATACAAAACACAATAATCGCGCAAATGTCATTTAGTAATGCTCGTTCATTTTTTTGACGAGCGTAATACATATTTACAATAAACAATGGAATCATTAATACTGCGAATAAAAGAATTCGCCATTCATATAATAAAGAAATCATCCCAAATACAAATGCAATGATAAAATAAACAATTGCAGCGCGTAGAAATTCTTTTTTTCGTCTTTGCTTTATGTACATGAGAAATGGATAAGTAGCTAGATAGATAAAGAACCAGGCTAAAAACAATGGGATATGATAAAAAGTAGGTTTACCAAGTAATACACTTAATAGAAATGGTATGACAAGCATCGCCCATGCTCCATGCTGCTTCGGAATAACTAACTTCATTAACTATACACCTCCCTCTTGAAAATAATTCTCACCTACTATTATACAAATAATTTCATATAATAACGGATATATATTAGATCTATTTTTTGACAATAAAAAATGCTCCTTACAATATGTAAGAAGCATGAAAGAGGCAAACGAATATGTAAGTCGCGACCCTACCTTATATGAGTATGCTTTTCTATGTCACGTTATGCTCATCTAATATACCGTATTTCTTTTTAAATCTTGTGAGGATCGTAATCCATGACGTACTAAATAACAGAAGGAAAATAACATTCGATATCGCATGACTAAGATCGAAAGAAAAACTTGCGACATAGTAGGCAATAACTGTTTCCCACGTTGCTTCCTGTATAAAACCAAGGAGACCCCAGAAATTCATAATCCAGCCAAATAAAAATCCAACGACGAATCCGTACAACAGTCTTCCCCACAGTTTTTTCATTAAAAATGTATTACGTAATAGTCCAGCTATAAATCCGATCATGCCCCAGGAGAACATTTGCCACGGCGTCCACGGACCTTGTCCTAAAAAAATATTAGATACAATGGCCGCCGTTGCCCCAATCATAAAGCCAGTTTCACTTCCAAAAACAATTGCAGAAACGATAATGACAAAGGAAGTCGGTTGTACACTCGGTAATATCGAAAATGGTACCCGGCTAACTGCTGCAATCGCCGCTAACACAGCAACGATAACAATTTCACGTGAAACAAACGCCTTCCTTTCAAAACGGACGTAGAAAGGTAGCATAATGGCAGCTAATAAAAACAAACTACTTACCATGTAATACCCGTCCATAATAAGAGTCGTAAAGAGTAGTGTACATATTACAACAGCAAAAATAAATATTATAAATGCAACATATCGTTTGGACACGCTTCGTACACATCCTCCCACGTTAATGCAAATGGCAACTCTCTACGGATGAATCTATTAATAGATGTTGTATAAAAGAAGTTACCACTAAAGAACTCTTTCGGTGCATCATTCATAATGACTTTCCCGTCAAATAACATCATGCATTGATCAACGTATTTCGCTGCAAACTCAATATCGTGCGTTGCCATTACAATTGTTGTACCTTCTTTTTGCAACTGTTTAAATAGCTCTCCTACTCTTTCCTTTTTCCATGGATCTAGTCCCTTTGTCGGCTCATCCAGTAATAATAAAGTTGGCTTTGATAATAACGTTGTACATAATGCAAGTAATTGTTGCTCTCCGCCGCTACAATCATGCGGATGGCGCTCTTTAAGTGAATCTAACCAAAACTTTTTCAACATTTCTTCTGCTATTACTTTTCCCTCTTCACCATATAATTCACGCGCACGCTCATAAACCTCTTCCCATACTGTATCAAATGTAAAATGATAGTACGGATGTTGCGATACATACCCTATACTTTTAAATCGTTCTTTCGAATCAATTTTATGTATCACTTTTCCATTCCACTTTACCTTACCTCTTCTAGCTTTTTGCAATCCTGCTAAAATCGTTAACAGTGTAGACTTCCCAGTTCCATTTTTCCCAACTAAAGCTGTCCATTTTCCTTTTTCGATGTTCACTGTTAAATCTCGTAAAATAAGTGGACTATTTTTTTCATATTGAAAGGATATATGTTCTGCACTTAAAATTACTTCTTGCCTCTCACATTGTTCTACTTGCCCATTCCTATATGATATCGCTGAAAAATCATTCATTTTCATTTGCGCTTCTCGCACTGTAAATGGAATCTCTTTCACATTCCACTCTAAAAACAATCTTGGAATTTGTGGAATAAATGGACGAAACTTTTCTACTTCCCACATGTTCGCTATCACACTTTTAGACGTACCATCATAAATGATTCTGCCGTTATCCATACAAACAACGCGTGTTGCGAGCGGTATGACTTCATCTAAACGATGTTCACTTAAAACTATCGTAATTCCAAGTTCTTCATTAATACGTTTTAACAATCCTAAAAACTCTTTTGCAGCAATCGGATCTAGCTGCGCTGTCGGCTCATCCAGTAATAGTAGCTTCGGCTGCATGACTAATACTGCTGCTAAATTTACTAGTTGTTTTTGACCACCAGATAAAGTATGAACAGATTGATGTAACAAATCTTGAAATCCTAAAAAGCTAATGAGTTCCGCTATTCTTTTTTGAATAATATGTGATGGTAGCCCGATATTTTCTAAAGAGAATGCTAATTCTTGAATAACTGTATCCATTACGAGCTGATTTTCTGGATTTTGAAATACCATACCAATTTCTTGTGCAGATAATAAATCTGGTACATCTTCTAATAAAGCTCCATCATAATATGTATGCCCAGAACGCGTGCCAATTGGAAGTAACTCCTTTTTAAATTGTTTCAATAAAGTTGTCTTCCCAGAACCAGAACCACCAGCAAGTACTATAAATTCTCCTTTTTGAACAGAAAGAAAAATATGCTGTAACGCGTATTCATTTTCATCAGCATATATAAATGATAAATTCTTTATTTCTGCATGCGCCACCATATCCATTCCCTTCCTTCCATTACAATCGGTAAACTAATAAACATCATAAATAGGAAAAACATCATTCCATCGTATTGCTGGAACAGTATTGATTCCACTTTCGGATAAATAATCAATTTCCCTCCGCCATAATAACTAAATATGAATGAGGCTATAAATAGGATACTTAAATAACTTAACGTGTACCAATCGCGTCTTTCCATTCTATATCGAGTATAAGTCGTACGCTTCGTTACACCAAATCCACGAGCCTGCATAGAATCTGCTGTTTGTAGTGCATCTTCTAACGAACAAACTAATAACACTTGCAGTAATTGCATTCCATTTTTTATACGCTCAATGAGTGAACCTGAATCTAATTGTACACCTTTCGTTTTTTGGACGAGTGTAATTTTCTTTAAGCGTCGTATAAATAAAGGAACGAATCGTACTGTAATCATCGTTAACAATGCAACTTTCGGTGAAATTCTTGAAAATAAATATAAAAATTTATGACTCGAAATAATATCGTTATAAGAAGCAAACGTAAACATAATCGCAACTAATAATAATCCCATAGCAAGTCCATACATACAGGCCTCAAGCTTAATCCGGCTATCTCCTAAATAAAATAACGTAGTCGCTCCTCTATGCGTTAACAAAGAATTAAATAAAATTACCATTAGAAAGAATACGATAGTACTAGGCAGCATGTTTCTTATTTTCTCGCCATTTCCTTGTACTATATTTAAGATTACTATTAGTATAATCGCTCCAATTAAAAAAAGAGGATGAAGACACATCATACATAGCATCATCACCCCAATATAATAGAAAAAATTCACAAGAGGATGTAAAGAAGAAAAGCTTATTTTCATAGTCCTTTACCGAAGGTCCTTTCTTATTTTAATACATACACCCATTCAATTGTATCTCCTGGTTTTACTGTAACTACACCAGCACTACGATTCGGAAATGCACCGTTCACACGGTATTTCCAACCACTTGTATCACTTATATCTTTTTCGTATAAATCATTAATCCCTTTTACGTAAACATCACCTTTAGATCCACTTGCATCAACATCTAATCCTGCACTCTTTAGTACACTATATACAGTATCACCTTCTTGAACATCAACCTTTTTCGCACCTAATAAGTAGCCTTCATTTCCTTTTACAGAGATAGTAACTTGTTTTGCTTTAGGTACTGGTGGTGGTGGCGGTGGCGGAGCTGGTAGATTATTGTTCTCTTCTTGATTTTTCTTTTGCTCCTGCTTTGGTGTTTCTTTTGGCTGATTAACAACCTTTGCTTCTTCTTTTACTTCTGGTTCTTTCTGCTGCTGAGGTTTCTCTTCTTGTACTTTTTGTTGCTCTGGTTGTTTATTTGCAGCAGGCTGTTCCTTTCGTTTCTCTTCTTTCTTTACTTCAGGTTGTTCCTGCGCCTTTTCTTCTTTTTGTTTCTCTTCTACTTTTTGTTCTTGTTTATCTTTCTGCTCTTCTTGTGGTTTCTGTTCCGGCTCAGCTTGTTTCTCTTCCGGTTTCGGTACATCTTTTTGTTCTTCCTGTTTCGCTACTTCTTTTTGCTCTTCTTGCTTCGGTTCGGCCTTCTTCTCAGGTTTTACAGCCGTTTCTTCACATCCAGCTAATAATCCCAATGAAAGAACTAAAGAAATGAACCATTTCATCTTACTCATGCTGTCCCTCACCTTTCATAATAAAGTGAAACTTTAATGAGTGGAGATTTTGTTCATCTCCACTCATTATTAGCCCTCACCTTTTATAATAAAATTAGGAGCAAATGATTGCTCCTAATTTTTGTTAAGCTGCTTTACGTCTCCATAATACATATGCAGAAGCGATACATAATACACCCATACCTACTTGTGTAGCTGCACTATGAGAAGATGCTCCTGTTTGTGGTAATTGATTCTTATTCTTATTTGTTTCTTTATTAACTCGTTCGTTATCTACAACAACTTTTAGATTTTCATCTTTTGGTTGTTTTTGTAACTCTTCTTGTTGTTTCGGTTGTTCTACAACTTCTTTTTCTTCTACAGTTGGTTCTGGTTCTACAATTGGTTTCGTATCGATTTCATTCTCTACTACATTTGACCAATCATAAATCGATTTTCCAACCTCTTTAAACTGAAGTAAAGCTAAAAATGCTTGCTCTGTAGCCATTCCGCTACCGTTTTGATCACTTGGTAACCATTTGAACTCACCATTTGGAAGCTGATATGACATTAAGTTTTGTACTGCTTTATTAAGACGATTGTGATCTACATCTTTAACTATCGATAGTCCAATAATTGCTTGTGCAGTACTATTAGAGTTCTCTTGTCCATCAGCGGTAAAACCGCCACTGTCTAACTGCTGCTTGTATAAGTAATCAACCGCTTTTTGAATAGCTGGCTTAATGTCTTGTTGTTCTTGATAAGGAGCTAATGCTGCTAATACCATACTTGTTACATCAACGTTACTAGCACTTTCTTTACTACTTGAACTATCATACGTCCAGCCACCGTCTGTATGCTGCGCCTGTAAAAGTGCTTGTACTAAAGCAGCTCGATTCCATTTCGCTTCGGCCGGAACCTCATATTTCTTTGTATCTAATGCAAGTAATGTAAATGCGTATCCTGTAACGGAATTCACTTTATCTGATTCAAATAAATTTTGTACTAAATTTTGTCCCTCTACCTTTGTAGGATCTACATTCATTGCATTCATCATAATAATCGTTCTAGCTAAATCTGTTGCTGAAAAACGATTTAAACGCTTTTTAACCTTTTCAGCTACTGGCTTAACATAGTTTATTTTCGTTTCAAGTGGAACATTTACACCTGAACGAGCAAGTCCAATCGCAACCCAATCACTACCAATTCCATCTTGTAACATCTTTTCTGACGTTTTGGAAATCGCTTCGTTTAATTGTGCGGCTGGAATTTCGATTTTCTCTTGCTTTGGTTGTTCTGGTGTTTTATCTTCTAGTTTTGGTTCTTCTGTTTTACCATCTGGTTTTTCTGGTTTTGGTTCTTCTGGTTTTGGCTCCTCTGTTTTACCATCTGGTTTTTCTGTTTTCGGTTCCTCTGGTTTTGGCTCTTCTACAGTTTTACAAGTGCCAAATTTATCTAACGTTTGTTGCAATGTTTCTTGACTCATATTGCTCCAGTCTGCAACGTAACGAAATGCAACAACATCCCCAGACTCTAATTTATAGCTATCCGCACCAACTTCTGCAGATTTGTCATTTACATCATACAACCAACCGCTCGTTGCTCCGGCCATTAATCCATCGATACCCTTTATATACGTTCCAAATGACATACTTTCAGATGTTACTTTGTCACCCATGACTTTTTGTAGCAAACTAAAAGCTGTTTCTCCATCTTCAATGGAAACTTCTTTTGGACATAACATAATTCCTTTTTGTGATTCACCAATAATTGCAAGTTTCGCTGTCTTTCCTTCAGCAAACGTAATATGTACTGTATTCGCAAAAGAAACAAATACAAGTGCCACTGCCATTAATGATGTAAGCAGCCATTTCTTTAACATTGCCATCCCAAAATTTCCTCCCTTTACTAACATTTACACAAAAAAAGACCCTTTAAGGGCGTGTGATTGACACTCTCTTTTTGTAAGTGTCGAACAAAATGCACAACACCTCCTACCCGCATTATTCGCGGCTATATTTGTATAGGAAAAATAATTTCGTTTATGAACGCACCATTGTGATAACATTCACTTTTCTAGGCACAACTTACTTCCATTTAAGTTATCGTAAAACGATAAACCTATACATTCTGTTAATTATAAATTTCTGTATTATTTTACTATTGACAAAGAGTTTTGTCCATTCCTTATCAGATTTATTTTCTAAGAATAGTAGTTTACTAGCCCTTAACTATGCAAACTCGTTTCACTAATAATCACTCCATCTTCATCCACATAAACATATTCATTCGGCTTCCATTCTACTTGTCCAAATTGCAATGGAATATTTCTTTCTCCTTTTCCTTCTTTTATACTTCTATTTGGCATCGTCCCTAATGCTAAAATGCCAACATTAATATTTTTTAGCTCCTTAGAATCACGAATATATCCATTTACAATAATCCCTGCTAAGTTTCTTTCTTCCGCAATAGCCGCTAAATTATCACCGAGTAGTGCACAATTTGTAGAGCCCTCACCATCAACAACTAATACTGTTCCTTCCGGCAGTGTTTGTAGCCCTTCTTTTACTAGTACATTATCATCCTTCACTTTTACCGTTGCGATTTTACCATAGAATTGCTCTTTCTTCCCATAAGACTGAAAAGACTGGCGACATATTTGTAATTCATTTTCAAATTCATCACATAGATCCGTAGTTTTCCACATCTCTTTCCCTCTTTCCCTCTTTTCCTTTTTCTTTTTCTATTACATATTCTTGGATTTTTTTCGTTTCCCTGTCTAATGTTGCAACTATTTGTATGAGAGGTGAAAGTCATATGAGAATGAGCAATAAGGAGAGGAATCATTTTTAAAACTATTGATTTAAGTAAAAAGCTTTATTATAATCTATCTCACGTAATGAAAATTCAGAATATTGAAAACTTAATCAAGTGAAAGAAGGAGGGATTTCATGCAACTACAAACTGAAACGAAAAAACAGCCTAGTCAATCAAAGTTTAAAATGCCTGATGCGTACGTTTTATTATTTTTTATCGCTTTACTTTGTGCAATTGCAACTTATTTTGTTCCTGCTGGAGAATTCAAAAGAGCTACAAAAGGCGCCATTACCACGACAATACCTGGAAGCTATCATTCTGTTCCGCAATCTCCTGTAGGGTTTGTTTCCTTTTTTACTGCTATTGAAAAAGGAATGACACTTGCTGCCCCAATTATCTTTTTAATTTTATTCACTGGTGGCGCAATAGCTATTCTCGAAAAAACAGGCGCTCTTGATGGCTTAATCTATCATGTTATTAACAAATTTCGTAATCAGCAATTACTTTTCATTTGCATTGTCGCAGCACTCTTTTCCATTCTTGGAACGACCGGCATTATCGTTAACTCAGTTATCGGTTTCATCCCCATCGGGATCATCGTTGCACGCACATTAAAATGGGACGCTATTGTCGGCGTAGCAATTATTTATTTAGGCACTTATGCTGGTTTTAATGCTACTATACTATCTCCCTCACCTTTAGGTATTTCACAGAAAATCGCTGAACTTCCGATGTTTTCCGGGATTGGTTTACGTATAGCAATCTATATATCTTTTTTACTTGCTACAATTCTTTATATTAATTGGTATGTAAAACGCTTAAAGAAATCGAAGAAAGGAAGCATTCTCGGCGACAACTGGTTTCCAAGTAATGCTCTTTCAAGTAGGGAAGAAACGCAGAAAACAGAAGTACCTTGGACAATGCGCCATAAATTAATTTTACTCGTTTCAGCTTTATCATTAATTGTATTTTTAATAGGAGCTTTTCGGCTACATTGGACGGATGCAGAAATGACCGCTACTTTTATTTTCATAGCAATTGCAGCAGGAATCATAGGTGGCATGAAAGCAAACGATATCGCCTCTACTTTTCTAGTAGGTTGCCAAAAACTTATATACGGTGCGTTAATCGTTGGAATGGCTCGTTGTATTTCAGTCATTTTAGAACAAGGCAAATTACTTGATACAATTGTTAATCAGCTAGCACAGTCTCTCGAAGGACAAAGCCCTGTATTTGGTGTTATAGGTATGTATGTAAGTCATTTCATCAGGTACAGGTGAATCTGTTATTTTCATTCCGATATTAGCTCCATTAGCTGATTTCATGCACATTACACGTCAAGTTACAGTACAGGCTATTATGCTCGGAGAAGGCGTAGTAAACTGCTTAAATCCAACTTCCGGTGTTTTAATGGGTGTCCTCGCAGCGAGCGGCATTTCTTACGGAAAATGGATTCGATTTATGGCTCCACTTGCATTCATTTGGTTTATCATCGGACTTATTTTTCTTATTGTTGGCGTAAATATTGAGTGGGGACCGTACTAAAAGACTCATATTATACTTAACTTGATAAAATATCTATTCTATTCTCCAATCCTATAAAAATCACTTATTCTAGTATAAATATAAACAGGGATTGACCATAGTGATCAATCCCTTCTCTCGAAGTAAAATACCTTTAAGTATTTTACTTCCAAATTTTATTTACCCATTCAGGATGATCAATAAAAGGATTGCGATTATGTTGATATTTTGTAAAAATCACTTCATTACGCTTTCGCTCTAAATCATCGACAGGGTCTTGTTCATTCCATTTTAGTAAAACAGATAGTTTCCCCATGTATGGATCTTTATTGTTATTCACCTTTTCATTTAGTTCTAAGTCTATTTCGCCGTTATCTCCTTCGTAACGAACAGCCATGTAAAACAGCATTCTAGCGATATCTCCTTTTACACTATCACGAGGTTCCCAAGAATCACTATCATATTTACATTCTGTTGCTTCCGAATGATTCATACCACCATTATCAAAATCCAGATTTCCACGTGAACTATTTACAGATACATCCGTCGCTCTTAAATGATGCAAATCTGTTCCAGGTCCTGCAGCCGTTCCAAAATCACCGTGAGATTTTGCCCAAACATGCTCTCGGTTCCAGTTATCAACTCCTGAACCATTCGTAAATTTCCCTTGCGAACGCCCAGTATATAAGAGCAACACATTATTTTTATTATTTGGATCTTCATCAGTATCTCTTAGCGCTTCCCAAACCGCACTGTATGATATCTTTGTATGATTATCAATAACATTATGAAGTTCCTTCTTTAATTCTAAACCCGTTTTTCCTATAGCGTTATTATAATATGTATCGTCATAGTTTTTTACAGTAATCTCTTGTGCTGAAAACGTATCTACTTGTGGAGATGCAGAAACTACTTCACCATGTATGATATCTGTGAATGATAGAGATGCAGAACCTAAAATAAAAAATGATGATAGTGTAACCATAGCAAGTTTTGTGTTTCGGAACTTCATATACCCATTTCCCCTTTAAAATACAATTTGAATTGATTAATCAAAAAAGCCTATGTACATAGTTTCTTTTTCATACTGTTCTCCTAAATTTTAGTTTCATCAATTACATAAACAATTTTAGTTTTCACAAAGAATATTCTTCTCTAGTAAAGACTATTAAAATATTCTCTTACAGTAAAAAGTAGTTTAATGATAACTTATAAACTTTATTTTTTTTATGCAATTATACATATTTGTTGAATAGTTCATAAAAACATTTTACATAAAAAAGCTCATTTCTTATCTTTTTTAAATAAGAAACAAGCTTTTCTTTTCCAACTACTAATCCTAATATAGGTCTATCTATCTCAGAAACTTTTGGAGTTACTTGACGTTTATGTTGAGAATAGAACTACCTTTATTTATTCGGCACCGAATCTATATACTTTTTAACTACTTCATATACATATTCTTGATTTGCCGCTGCGGTATTTGGATTGTATTTTCCGCCGTTTGTTTTATTGTTAGATAATACTCGAATTCCTAAGAATGGTACGTCATAAGCTTTCGCGATTTGCGCTGCGGCAGCACCTTCCATTTCTTCTACAGATGTACCGTATTTTGTATGGAACCATTTAATTCTATCAACTTCATTATTCCAGACGTCTGCTGAACCTATAGTACCTTCCACCACTTTACCTTTTGTATATTTATCTTTTACTGCATTAGCTGCTGCAAGTAAATCCTTATCTCCCTCATAGTATCGGATTTTCTCAGCATTTGGATCTTCTCCTGCACTCCCTTCAGAAGCCATCAGGTCCATAGATATCCATTTCGCCGGCTCAATCCCTTCGTTCTCATCCATATTTGTTGTTTTTAATGAACCTATATTCGCGACTTTTTTTCCTAAAACAATATCAAATACATTTAAATTAGGATCATGTCCACCTGATGTTCCTTGGTTAATAATCGCTATAGGCTTATATTTTTCAATAGCCACTGCTGTAGCGGCTGCTGTATTTTCCATTCCTTTACCTGTTTTCGCAACGATTACAGGATAATTGTCTACAGTTCCTTTATAAAATACAAAACTCCCAGATTTTTCTTCTTTCACATTTTTTAACCTTTTTGCAAATTTTTCAGCTTCTATTGGCATTGGACCTTGAATTAAGATAGGGTTTTGATTGCTTTTTGCCTCTGCTACTTGTTTTGGACTAGCATTACATCCTGCAAGTATTGAGAATGATAATGCGATAGTAGTTGCTAGGGCACCATATTTTTTCAACAGATTGTTCTTCATAAATAATCTCTCCTCTTTCTCTTGTTGTTTTCTATACTCGAGGTTTTGGTCCAAAGAAAAAAGCTCTAGAAATTGCAGAAAAATCTCTACTTTCTAGAACTACGGTAGTCAAAGTTAATTAAGCACTAGGTAAAGCAAATGCAAAATTATAAATCGGTAGCGCTCATTACAGAAAACGACCGAATACTTTAACCCGTAGTCCAGTTCTTTCATTGGGAACTAGGTAGAAACGCTCGGACCATATTACCGAGTATATACGAGTGATGTTTTTTCAAATTATTATATGGATAATATAACAAACTATTAGTGAATATACAACAAAAACATGAACGTTTTTCATTAAACTTTAAATAAGGTTCGTTTTTAAAGGGTTATTTAATAAAAAAACCATTTTAAAATGAATATTATTAAGAAAAAACAAAAAAATATACTAAACTATATTAGTTCACAACAACCGTTAGGAAACATCCGTCCAAAATAAAAAGAAGCTCCAATAAGCTTATATTTAGGTCATAGATTTTATAGGGGTATCTCCTCATACCCATCAACTTAAGAAATACGCTCTTCCCAAAAACGCAAAAAATGAGCTGAATTCTCATAAATAACTGTAGAAATATAAAATTTTCGTTTTGAGGATATATTAAAAACTTAGGTTGATGGGCATGGACGGTACACCTATTATGAATAATAGGTATGAAACATTTCAAAAAATAATAAAAAGAGCTGATTCAAAGTTTAGTTTAAATCCGCTCTTTTTTAGTACTTTTATGCCGATATATCTTGTTTTTCTCACGGTGCAAATTGTTTTTCACTACGGTTTTCCATAAATATGAAACATAAAGATAGGTGCTGAACAAATGCAAATGATCAGAGTAGATTTAACAAAAATATTTTATGAAGCAGGCGAAGATAAATTTTTATCAGGAGTAAGACCTGTCTGGTAAGTGTAGCGTTTATAAAAGAGACTCGCCGTACATGGGACGAGCCCTTAAAATACAATCCTGCTAGGAATTTTCGCGCTATATTCTCTTTTATTTATGGTAGTTGATTCACAATATTTTCTAAAAATTTGTCTACCTTTTCTTTTGATGTATCCGGTGTATGATAACCAATCGTAAATGTAAGTCTTCCATTATAAGAGCTTGCACCCATTGAAAAGAATGGCGCATACATAATGGGTGCTGTCATATACCCACCCTCAGCTTGAACTTCACCAAACTGAATAGGTTCATCAGCGATCACCCCGAAATTTGTCAGTAATGGCAACGCCATCCCCATCTGTAAAGCCTGTTCGTATTGCCGACTATACATTTCCTTCACCACAGATAGCTTCATACCTGCCAGTATCTCCATTCCTGCTGCTGAAGAAAGACCTGGATTTTGAGACTTTATTTTATCCATTGATTGTTTAACTCGAACAAGAGTCTGATTAAATGTTTCATCGTCTTCCATTTTAATCACTGGCATTTCCATACCAGATAAGTTGCAAATAGCACCAGTTGTATAATTAGGCAGATATCGACGTAAATCAATTGTCAAACCGATCATTTTTTCTGCGGTGCAAGGTTCTGCATACACAGTGAAATGTGATAAAGATCGGAAGTATGCAGTCATGATTACATCATTCAAGGTAGCCTGTTGTGCTTTTGTCCATCGGGTTAGACGTAGAGATTGCTCATGGCTCAACCTCCGTACGGACATTTGGGGGGATTTATTTTTGTTGGGTTGAGATGGAAAAGACCATAACGATGCCTGTTGTTCTTGGTTAGGACGATACGCACTTTTTATGTCCGATATTCCAGCATATTTGAATACATGTGATTGATCTCGAAAACCCTCATTTCCCTCACCAAACTCCTTTATAATTTGATTCTTAGATTGTCCCAAGGAAAGTTGAGTATAAATTGCTCCAAGCAAATTAATATATTCCTTGACCCCTGCACCATCTGAACATAGATGAGATAATTTCACAACTAACATGTCTGTTGTAGTGCCTCGTAATAATTTTGTTTGAACCATAGGCCCATGAATACGATCACCAGGTTCCTTAATAAAATCTATTGCCATTATTTCAAGTTCTTGATCATTTCCTTCTGTAAAAAGGCAAATAGGTGAGTTAGTGGCAGATGAATGTTCCTCCCAGTAAGGAATATCATTTTCTACAAACCGGCTGTTCAAAACCGGCTGCAATTGTAACGTTATCCTTACTGATTGTTCAAGTATTTCCTTTGATATACCTACAGGAAAATAAAGAACTGCATTAATTTGTGGATCTGCAGCATAAAGACCTAATAAATAATTCATTCGATCTTGAGGTGTTACTGAAAACTTTCTTTGTTCCATAATTTCGTCCCCCTTTTAAGACTTTTTGTCGTATAACCTTATTCTCCATATGGTTGTAACTTTTCTAGTCACTTTTCTTCAAGAACAAATAATTCTTATTTTTTGTTTTTTTTACGGAAGCATCTTTTCCGTACTGACCCCATTCTTTTCGCGGCTCTTTGCAGGTGATATACCCATTATTTCATTATTATTAATCCTTCCTATCTCTTTCTGTAAAATCAAACGAATGTTGATTCGGTTTATATATATGCAAACATTTCATAATAGTGTTTGGAAAATATCAATAAAAAATAAATCTTTTTTATGTCTGTTAATAAAAAACAATAATATAATACGTTCAGGTGTTACTTCATACTAAAAGGTTGATGGGCATGGAGGACCACCAACCTTTTATCATATTTCTTTAGATGTTTGTATTCATTATTATTAAACTGAATATTCAATCTTTATTTATTTCATTCATTATGTAAATAAAAAAGGATAATCCGCCCTCATAATGGACTAACTATCCTATAAATTATTATCTGAATTTAATAAAACTAGAACTTCTTTCCCTATGTATATTTACTTCGTTACTTCACCAAACTGCGCTCTCGTCACTTTCGCTAAATCATCCACTTTAAGCTCAATTTGTGCACCAATTTTCCCGCCGCTTACAATGATTGTTTCAAGTGATTGGGCGCTCTCATCAATACATGTAGAAAATAACTTCTTCATCCCTACTGGTGAACACCCGCCGCGAATATACCCTGACACTTTCGTAATATCTTTAACAGGAATCATTTCAATCTTCTTTTCACTTACCGCTTTTGCCGCTGCTTTTAAATTTAGTTCCTCATCTACCGGAATAATAAACACATGATAATCCTTACTATTCCCTTGAGCGATAAGTGTTTTATATACTTCTCTCACTTCTCGTCCAATTTTATCCGCTACTGATACGCCATCAATTTTCCCATCGTTTGAATCGTATGACATCATGGAATATTCAATTTTTTCTTTATCTAATATTCGCATCGCATTTGTTTTATCTTTTTTCATGAGCTTCTCCTTTTAATACATAGAAATTTATTTCACATCATTAATTTTCCTTTTATTATACACCTTTTTCAAATTCTCCTACAAAACTTCACATATTGTTCAATTTAAAGTAAAACTTTAATTATTAGGTTTTGACTCTAAACATTCTCAACTTAAAGGTACTAAGAGAGCAAAAAGAAAACCGACTCTCACCTTCAAATAAAAGGCTTGATGTCGGTTTTACATTTAACGTCCAAACTCCTTATTAAATATTTTATCCCTCCCCTCAATAACCTCCGGACCTACTGCATTGATAGCAGTTACTAAAATATGCTCTCCTCCAATAGGTCCACCGACCCTCGTTTCAAATCCATATGTCCCACCAGCATGCCCCCAATATGATTGTCCGTCCGGTGTTTTTTCTTCATAAATTCCTAGTCCAACCTTACCTATAGGTGAATCTACTGTTTTGAACATCTGATCCATTAGCTCTTGATTTAGAAGCTTTCCACCCAACAGTGCACTGAAGAAGGTAGTCAAATCTTTCACTGTTGAAACCATATCTCCAGCTGCATTCGCCCATGACTGATTTATTTCTGTCAAATCATATAAACGACCCGATCTATCCATATTGTATCCTGTAGCATGTTCACCTGGTATGTGCGGACTTGCTTCCATTACGAATGTCTCTTTTAACCCCAGTGGCTCAATGAATCTTTTTCTAATTTGCTCCGCATACGTATCTCCTGTTACCTTTTGAATAATCTTCCCAGCTATAACAGTATTTGTGTTCGAATAGTCCCAGCCCTCCCCTGGTGCAAATACAGGCGGCTTCGCAAGTGCTAAACTGATAAGTTCATCGGTACTATAGTAACGAAATGGGTTTTGGGGCAGTGTAAAATCTCGCATATCCTTATCTATATTGGTTGCAATTCCACTTGTATGATTCAACAACTGACGAATTGTAATTTTATTTCCATCATATCCGTTACCCTGTACGACTCCTGGTAACCATTTTTCGACTGAATCATCAAGATTTAATTGTTTCTCTTCAGCCAATTGCAGTACAACAGAAGCTGTGAATGTCTTAGTGATACTTCCGATACGGAATGAAAAATTCGGTTCCACTGGGCGTGGTATTTCATAACTTGCCGTCCCTGTAGCATAAGACCACCGCTTTCCATCCTTTAATCCGCCAGCTATAACACTTGGGATTTTTTTATTCGTTACTACTCGATCCATTACGTATTTAACTTCTTCTCTATGATTACTTTTCTTTTCCTTATCCGCAGGTTCCTTTTTTGATTTTTCAGCAAATTCTGAAGCTAATATATTGTTAATCTGTTTTTCTGCTCCTAATACATTAATATTTATCGAGATAACATGTTGACCATCTTCCGTTCCACCAGCAAAGTTAGTAAAACCAGGAATACCACCACCATGTCCCCATACTTCAGTACCGTCTGGCAATTTTGTTGCGTGAATGCCAAGCCCATACTTTCCTAATGGGGTATCAACTGTGTTAGTCACCATTTCCTTCTGTATCTCCGGTGTCAGTAGTTTACCACTTAATAAGGCACGGAAGAACGTTGTCATATTTTCTCCTGTCGAAATCATTTCACCACTAGCATTAGCAACTGATGGATTAAACAAAGTAATATCTACTAATTTATCTCCCGTATTCAAGTAGCCACGGGCATTTTTTTTCGGAATATCCATCGAACTTCCAGGAAGGACTGTTTCTTTTAAACTAAGAGGTTCAATAATTCGTTTTTTTATCTGCTCGGTATATGATTCCCCTGTTATCTTCTGAATAATCAATCCTACAATAACCATATTCGTATTCGAGTATGACCAGCCTTTTACCGGTTCTAATTCTAAGGCACGGGAAATTAATTGTTCCGGTCTATAATTCTCACTTGGATTCTCTATTAATTTCGCTTTAAGATCTGGAGTCAAGTAATCTGCAATTCCGCTTGTATGATTTAATAATTGACGAATCGTAATTTTGTTACCATCATAGCCTTTCCCTTTTATTAGTCCCGGCAACCATTTCTCTACCGTATCATCTAGACTTAGTTTCTTCTCTCCAGCAAGCTGCAATGCAACTGTAGCTACAAACGTCTTCGTTGTGCTCCCGATCCTGAAAGCAGAGTCAGCATCTACCTTATGATTCTTCTCAATATTTGCTTCACCAGAAGCATATGACCAACTAGCTTCTCCATTTTTCACAGTAACAATGACTCCTGGAATATTTTTTGTATCGGCAGCTTTATCGACAACTTGCTCAGTTGATATCTTTTTGTTTACCGCATGTATGTTTCCATGAGAAGGTATCGCTAACGCTCCAACCAATATAGTCCCTGTTAAAGTAAGGACCGTTCCTTTTTTTAAGAAAAATGACTTCATTATACATCGCTCCTATTATTTTGAATTTTTCTGTTGCCTCACTCCCTCACCTTAACTTCAATATTGTTAAATAACATAGTGACAAAATGCTTTAATTTACTCGTGACACTATGTGCACCTCTGTCACATAAAACATGTGATAAACTGTCAACTGCTTCATATGACATGCTTTGTTGTCTGTCTTTCTATTGACGATTTAAAAGATATGTTACATGATGAATCTGAATCATTAGATAATTAATCTTAAAATATAAGTAGGTGCATAATTTATGTTCTCATTCACAAAAAAATGGTTTTGGTATGATTGGATATTTATATTAGTACGAACGTTTTGGCTATTCATTATCATCGGTACTAATTTTATGTTTCCATCATTCATTCATACGTCAAGTATAATCGTACTTGCTCTCGCTTTTGTCGTTTACCTTGTACCATTAATTATTCGATATAAGAAAACAGAATGGTACCCTGCATTCGATATTATCACCGCAGGTTGTTTTTATCTTTATTTAGCATCCGTAGCTCCAAATTTACTTTGGCCTTTCATTTTACTCGTAATCACTATTGGCCTATGTAGTAATCAAAATAATTATATATGGAGCGGTATTTTTTGTGGATTTGTATTCCCATTATTGAACGCCTTGATTGCCGGGCGGTCGCCATACGAAATGATTGTTAGTTGTAGTATCGGTTTTGCCATTGGCGTTTCTTTTAATATATTAATTCAGTATCATAAACAATCTCGAATTATTGAAGAGCAAAAACTACTATTAGAACAACATATTAAAAGGATTGAAGAGCTTACTCTAATAGAAGAGCGTAATCGATTGTCACATGAGCTACATGACACAATTGGTCATACACTTACTTCTCTCATCGCTGGCGTCACATCACTAAAATCATCAGTACCGAATTCACAGTTTGAAAGAATTGATTCACTTATCAGCATTGCTCAGCATAGTCTAGATGACATTCGAAAGCATCTACACGAGCTATCTCATAATCCGCTTAGTAATTCATTAAGTGAATCACTGCAACAATTAACAGAAGAATTTATAAAATCTACAGGTACAACCGTTACATTTCGTACGATTGGCAATGAAACTCTTGTGATGCAAAAAGTGAATTTTTGCCTATATCGTTGTCTTCAGGAGTCGTTAACAAACGCTGTTCGGCACGGTAAAGCGAACACCATATCCGTTCAACTGCATTTCGACGGACAACAACTTCGATTGCAAATTGAAGATAACGGTATTGGAATGGAAGAAATTCAATTTGGCTTTGGCCTCAGTGGAATGAAAGAACGACTTGAACAATTTCACGGTACATTATCTGTTCATTCTAGTACTGAGCAAGGAACATTCATCGTTTGTAATATTCCATTACAAACAGAGTTTGTACATAACATAATTCGCTTATTGGTCGTTGATGATCAGGAACTTATTACAAATAGTTTAGAGCAAATTTTAGAGCATCACACTGATTTTACTGTTGTTGGTAAAGCACACGATGGAGCTGAAGCTTTAAAACTATGTGAACAATTACAGCCTGGCATTGTACTAATGGACATTCAAATGCCAGAAATGAATGGTATTGAAGCTTTACTAGAAATGAAGCGACGTTGGCCTAATATGAAAATTGTTCTTATGACAACATTTGAAGATTCCTTACAAGCAGTAACTGCACTAGAGCATGGAGCTGAAGGTTACATGTTGAAGTCTATTCATCCACAAGAAATGAAGGAAGCCTTGAAGCTTATTTATAATGGTGGGACTTGGATCGATCAATCGGTTGCTACACGAGTTTTCGAGGAAATGAAACTTCAACGTGAGCAATTAGAAAAAATCGGATCGACTAAACAAACTTACCCGTACGGACTTACAAAACGCGAAATGGAAATTTTAGAGCATCTATCAAAAGGATTACGCTATAAATCTATTGCTGCTAAGCTATTTTTATCTGAAGGAACGATCCGTAATTACTGTTCAAATCTCTATTCAAAGCTAGGTGTCAGCAATCGTGAAGAGGCGGTAAAAATGGCACGAACAGAAGATATCTTGTAGCTACTGTGGAATTAATAGGCTTCCCTTTAAAACTGAAAATATTGATATTTCAAAAATCATCTGTTATACTTTGAAAAAAACTTATTAAGGAGAGATTTCATATGTGTACTTTCAATACTTCTTTCCAACTTCATCATCATACGTAACGCCGTGTATCCGAAGAAAAATTTTTCTTCGTGGGTACAGGGCTTTTCCTGTTGACCCACGAAGCGTTCATAAAGCTATGTGGGTATTTTTATACCTGCATAGCTTTTTTTAATTTAAAAGAGGAGTGATTATGGTGGAAATGAAAAATGTAAAAGGAACAAAAGACTATTTACCCGAGGAGCAAGCATTGCGAAATAAAATTAAAAGAGCATGTGAAGATACGTTTGAACGTTATGGATGTAAACCGTTAGAAACACCAACGTTAAATATGTATGATCTTATGTCATACAAATACGGTGGTGGTGATGAAATTTTAAAAGAAATATATACACTTCAAGATCAAGGAAAACGCGATCTTGCCTTACGTTACGATTTAACAATTCCCTTCGCAAAAGTTGTCGCGATGAATCCGAACATCCGCCTCCCTTTTAAACGTTATGAAATTGGAAAAGTATTTCGAGATGGTCCGATTAAACAAGGGAGATTCCGTGAATTCATTCAATGTGATGTTGATATAGTTGGTGTAGAGTCCGTCATGGCAGAAGCTGAACTCATGAGCATGGCGTTTGAACTATTCCGAACGTTAAACTTAGAAGTAACGATTCAATATAATAATCGAAAATTATTAAACGGTATTCTCCAGTCTATTAACATCCCTACCGAATTAACGAGTGACGTAATTTTATCATTGGATAAAATCGAAAAGATCGGGATTGATGGTGTAAAGAAAGATTTATTAGGGCGCGAAATCGCTGTACAAACAGTAGAGTCCGTATGTAGTACCGTTTTATCTTGTATGGAATTTAAGCTTACTGAATTTGAAGAAGCATTTAATAATACACTCGTTACCGAGGGAGTAAACGAATTACAACAATTGCAGCAATACTTACTCGCTCTCGGAATAAATGAAAATACGATATTCAATCCATTTTTAGCAAGAGGACTCACAATGTATACAGGCACTGTGTATGAAATCTTTCTAAAAGATGGCATGATTACATCTAGCATCGGTAGCGGTGGTCGTTACGATAATATTATTGGAGCCTTCCGTGGTGATAATATGAGCTATCCAACAGTCGGTATTTCATTCGGTTTAGACGTCATTTATACAGCTCTATCACAAAAAGAAACAATATCATCTACAGCGGATTTATTTATCATCCCACTTGGGACAGAATTACAATGCTTACAAATTGCCCAGCAATTGCGCTCTACTACTTCCTTAAAAGTCGAACTTGAACTAGCCGGACGTAAATTGAAACGTGCCCTAAACTATGCAAATAAAGAAAATATCCCGTATGTGCTTATAATTGGCGAAGAAGAACTATCTACAGAAACAGTTGTACTGCGGAATATGAAAGAAGGTACTGAATTGAGGATTCCCCTCTTCTCTTTGGAAAATGGCACATTAAATAACTATATGTAATACGAACCACCCTCATTTAGGTGGTTTTTCTATTGAACAGATAAAACTCATTAAGTTTACATAATATAATTATTATAACCATAAGTGTAAATCACAAAAACATATCCACTCACCACTATATTTGGTAATATATTCATATTAACTTATTTAGGAGGCATTTACTTTGAAGGCAGTCGTAAAAGCATTAAAGTGGACTACAGGTATTTCCCATCTATTATTAATTCCTTGTTATTTATTTCAGGGGCTAGTTGACTTATCCGGGATACCGTTTCTTATAGTAATTGCTTTACATATTATTACGATTGTATTAGCTAAAAAGGCAGGTATGAAAGGCTATGCTAATTATATAGGAATCTTGGCTATTCTAGTTGCTTTCTTTCCATATATACAAATCGCTATACATATTATAGCATCTATTTTCCTTCTATTAGATGCAGCTTCCACAAACACAAAAGAAGTTTATGATTCATAGTGGATTGAAAAACAGAAATTAGAGAAAGATTTTTCAACCATATACAAAAAAAGAGGGCAGCTATGCATCTCCCTCTTTTGTCTAACTATTTTTATTATTATTCTTGCTCGTCCATAATCTTCTCAAACGCCGCAGATACTTTTTCAAATACCTCATCATTCTCTATGTATGAGAATTCATTATCTTCTTCTACTTTTAAAAAGAAGATATCAATGTCTTCCTCTGTTTCTGTTTGAATGTCTTCTACAAAGGCAACCGCAATGTATTCTGCTCCTTCGACATCCATCGCTCCAAGCACTTCAACTTCCTGTTCTTCATTATTCTCATCGCTAAGACTAAAAACTTCGCCTACTTCAATTGCTTCCATATTCATTCTCCTCCTATCATACTCTAAAAAATAAAACGTTCAAATTGCACACTTACTAACATATCTTTCCATAAAAAAGTTGAATTCATACAGAAAGAACAACAAATTCTTGCTGATTCAGCAAAAGTATTCAACTATAAGGATATCATTTATGAATAGGAATGAACATATTTTTAATTGGATAACTGGATTAACTAATTTAAAATCCTTCTTTCGATTTTCGAAAAACCTCCATGTTCCATAATGATTCTTTCATATAGGCAGCAGGCATGCCACCTTTCAATCTGTCAGTAAATACTAAAATGGCACCTCATGTTTCCGTACGTTTTTAGGATGAGAGATACATCCTTCTATATAAACTATAGAGACTTATGCAGCAATTCCAGTACATCTTTCATCGCAAAAGGCCCATCTTTTTTCACATGCTCAGCGAATTCCGAAACGAGACGTAACGTTTTCACACTTTCGATTGGATGCTCCCCTGACGCACTTTCAGCAGAAAGCATAACAGCATTCGTCCCGTCGAGTACAGCCTGAAATACATCAGTCACCTCAGCTCTTGTAGGAATAGAGTGATCTACCATAGATTGAAGCATTTGTGTCGCTGTAATTACATATGTATTCGTTCGATTGCACTCACGAATCATCATTTTTTGTAACAGTGGAATAAATTGATACGGCAATTCCACACCTAAATCTCCCCTTGCGATCATAATGCCATCCGCTTCTTTGCATATGTCTTGAAAATTCTCGATTGCTTCCATCGTTTCTATTTTTGCAATTAAACTCGGGGAAATTTCTTTATGCTCTTGTATAAAATCCCGTATTTCTTTTATATGACTAGGTTTTCTCACAAAGGAACACGCAATAAAATCAACATTCTCTTCTAAAAGAAACTGAATATCTTTTTTATCTTTCTCTGTAATAGCTGGTAAACTAACAATTGCACCTGGTAAATTTACCCCTTTATGAGAGGCAATATTTCCACCTGTTTTTATCCTTGTTTCTATTTTGTCCGTACTTACCTTTTCAACAATTAACTCAACTTCTCCATCATTAATAAGAATCCTACTTCCAACTTTCACGTCGTTCGCAATCCCTACATAATCAACACTTGCTTCTTCTTTATTCCCTTCAACTGGATGAGTATGTAAAATAAATAACTCCCCTACTTCAAGTGTAATTTGTTCCTCTTTCATTTCACCCAATCTTATTTTAGGACCTTGTACATCCCCTAGAATTTTAATAGAATCGTCTAACGATTTTACTAAACGAATGATTTCTTTATGACTTTCATGCGTGCCATGTGATAAATTCAACCGTACAATTTTCATACCATTGTTTATTAACTGCGCTAATGTTTCTTCATTATTACTTGCTGGCCCAATTGTACAAACTCGATCAATTGTCATTTTCCCCACCATCCTTTTTTTAATGTTTCCCATAAAATAAAGAGAAGATTCTTTTTATAGGAAAGACCTTATAACTTAAGGATACAAAGATGTTCTATATGAGAAGAAGATTTTGCTGAAGAAGTAGCTTAAATTTAACTTTTCGTGTAAAGCATTTTGACTCCATAGTTATTGTTAGTTTCGTGGCAATAGGGTACTACTAATAATAAATCTTGTTTACATATGAACGTTAGATTGGGATATCGAAAAACAACCTATGGAGGAACCACAATGACTACTCTTCGTAAAAAAATAATGGGACTAACATTAGCGGGAACGGTAGCACTAGGTTCATTAGCAGCAGGAAGCATGATGAACGATAACGAGGTAAAAGCTGCAGTAAAAAAAGCAGTAAAGCCACCTAAAAATGTAATTTTCATGGTTATAGATGGGACAAGCTCTTCTGCTACAACATTAGCCCGGTGGTATAAAGGTTCACCTCTTGCACTAGATCAAATTGTATCCGGAGGTGTTCGTACGTATTCAGCAGAATCAGCTATTACGGATTCTGCACCGGCAGCCACAGCTTTAGCGACAGGAAATAAATCAAATTCAGGCTATGTGGGCGTATTACCTTCTATTGTGAATTCGCCTGGGTTAGAGCCAATTAAAGAAGAATGCAAGTTTCGTCCAGTTGCCAACGTCTTAGAAGGTGCAAAACATTCAGGCCGCGCAACAGGAATCATTGCTACATCAGAAATTCAGCATGCTACTCCGGCTAGTTTCTCTGCCCACCATGCTAACCGCAAGAATTTTGAAGTGCTTGGTGAACAGCAAGTTTATCAAAATATAGAAGTTGTATTGGGTGGTGGAAAGGCAGCACTTCAGCCTACGACAGGCAATGGAATTCGTAAAGACAACGAAGATTTAGTAAAAGTGATTCAAGACAAAGGGTACGACTTTGTCGAAACAAAAGATGCGTTACTAAACTCCAAATCAAAGAAAATCTGGGGTTCTTTCTCTAATACTGCCCTTGCCTTCGATATGGATCGTGAAGCAAATCATCCTGAGCAGCCAACTCTTTCCCAGATGACGAGCAAAGCAATTCAAACATTATCAAAAGATAAAGATGGTTTCTTCTTATTCGTAGAAGGCAGTAAGGCAGATTGGGCAGCACATGCAAATGACCCAATCGGGATGATTAGCGATGTATTAGCGTTTGATGATGCGGTTACAGAAGCGTTAGAGTTTGCGAAGAAAGATGATAACACTATGGTCATTGCATTAGCGGATCATGGTAATAGCGGTATTTCCATTGGTAACAGCAATACAACAAAAGGATATGATACTACACCAGTATCAGCTTACATTGACCCACTGAAAAAGGCGAAAATGACACTTGAAGGTGCTACAAGTAAACTAAAAGATGATTTATCTAATATAAAAGAAGTAGCTGCTCTTTACGGTTTAGACAACCTAACTGATGATGAAAGAATAAAGTTAAAAGTTGCACAAAAGAAAGCTGATGTAGGTCCAATCCTTACTAAATTATTGGCCAACCGTGCGAACATCGGTTTTACAACTGGTGGTCATACGGGTGAAGATGTATTCTTATACTCTTACGGTCCTCAAAAGCCATACGGTTTAGTCCAAAATACAGACATTGCGAAGACAATGGCCAAAGCAATGGGATTTCACTTAGGAGAAATCACTAACAAATTATTCTTAGATGCTGAAACAGCCTTTAAACAAATTGGTGCAGCTGTAACGATTGACAAAAAAGCTACACTAAACCCGGTGTTTGTAGTAAAACGCAATAATACAGAGGCCAAATTGTCTGTTAATAAAAACATTATCTGTATCGATGGAAAAGATTATGAATTAGGAAGCATCGTTGTAGAAAGCAATGGAAAATTCTATGTACCTGAGCAAGCAATTCGACTATTTTTAAGACACTCTCACTAAATTAAAAAAGAATTAAAAAGATTAAAACCTAATATCACTCAAAGAATGTTAACACTGCAACTTAGAGAACTTGAAGCAGATGGTATCGTACATCGAGAGGTATACCGTGAAGTAGAATATTCGTTAACTGAACTTGGCGAGTCACTACGCCCAATGATCCTTTTAATGATGGAATGGCCAACTCATAATATGGAGAAGGTTTTGGAGAGTAGAAATAACACTAAATAATATTTAAAACCTGTAATTAGCCATTACAACCAACTCAAAAAAGATTGCCTCTTAGGATATAGGCAATCTTTTTTCTTTTTTAAAATATGAAATTTATGTTTTTGCAGTCTATCTCCATCAAAGAGCTATTTCTGTTTTGGCATTTTCCGCTATAAAACATATACAGTTTCACATGATAACAATCAAAAATGAATACCATCCTTGTGTAATCTACATCGGGTAATATGATTGTGCTGGGTAATACGCCTGTGGTGGATAATAAGAGTGTAATGAATAATACGATTGTGGTGGGTAATAACTTTGTTGCATTTGTTGTGCTTGTAATGCTTGTTGCTGTGCTTGTATAGCCTGATGAACAGCTTGAATAGTACTTTGCGCAGGCCCATGCCCTCCTAAAGGACGCATTTGCGTTTCAGTGTAAAAATAATTACAAAGCATTCTTTATTCACCTCACCTCTGTAAATATTTTTGTATTCCATCTTTCATACTATGAATATTGAATTAAAGTGGATAATTTATGAAACTTTTCATATTCAGGCTGTAGTTGGCTTATCCTCTACAGCCTTTTTATATCCCTAATCCCTTTTAAATGACCCTCAAATAAGATTTTTGTTAAAATCTTACATAAATTTTAATTTTGATGTATAATGAAAATATCTATATATTAGGAGTGTTTAAAATGTTAGAAACCATAATAATCTGTCTATATATTGTTTTCGGTATAAGTGCAGTATTTGGCTTAATAAAGGAATTTCAAAAGCCAAAGAAAAACCAATTTTTGATTTTATTTGAATCTCTAATTTTGATAGGAGCTATATTTTTAATAGCTAATATCTTCATCTAAATTACATAACGAGAACTCTCCAGGGAGTGAAGCAGCTAGCAAAAACTAACTGCTTTTTTAATTAAAATAACTATTTAGTTAAATTTAATAAATATACTCGCTTGTCCATTTCACTTTGTTCTACTTTTGCATTTACTATTAGTAATACGAACTTTTCAGAGGTGAAATATAATGGACGATTTTTTCTTTTCTGCTGCGCTAAATCCAGGTTTAATTGGGCCTACCCTTCCACCTGTTCAACCCTTTCAATTTCCTACAGGTCCTACCGGGAACACTGGTGCTACTGGTAACACCGGGCCTACCGGCAATACTGGACCTACTGGCAACACCGGGCCTACCGGTAATACTGGTCCTACCGGCAATACTGGGCCTACCGGTAATACTGGTCCTACCGGCAATACTGGGCCTACTGGATTTAATCTTCCTGCTGGACCTGCATCTATTACCTTAACTTCTAACGCAACCACAGCGTGTGTATCCACCCAAGGAAATAATACTTTATTTTTTTCAGGTCAAGTATTAGTAAACGGTAGTCCTGCTGCAGGGGTAGTAGTCAGCTTTTCATTTAGTAACCCTTCTCTTGCTTTCATGGTTCCTCTTGCTACCATCACCAATGCTTCAGGTAACTTTACCGCTGTATTTCTAGCCGCAAATGGACCTGGAACAGTAATCGTTACCGCTTCACTTCTTGATTCTCCTGGAACAATGGCTAGCGTCACAATTACCATTGTTAATTGTCCGTAATGGTTTTATTTTTATCATTGGGATGTTCCTTTCAAATGAAGTCTTTATTTCTTAACACCCACCGAAAATGAACAGTAACTAAAAAGATTTAGATAGAATATGGTGAACCCCATATTCTATCTAAACAAACTAAGAAGGCCTACTCATACGAGTAGGCTTGTTTGAAACTATGAAAGCTTCGTCAATAACTGATTTAAATCTTTTTTCGTTTTCGTCGTTAATGACTTCATTTTATTAACATCTATCTTTTCTTTTTCCGCTCTTATAATTAATGGATACAAACTTTGTTCAATTGTTTTGTATTCAGTTGGATGTGATGCTTCTATATCTTTTTCAATTACATCCCACTTCTCATTAATTTGTTTTCCAAGTTTATTTACTGTTTCTAATTTAGGATTTGCAGCTAATTGCTTGTCTAAGCTTTCAATTAATGTAACGACTTCTTTTACATTTGCTTTCACAGCGACGTTTTTCTTCGGATCTTTCGTTGTCTTTCCATTTGTCGTTTGGTCTGTCGTTTTTCCGCTAGTTGATTGATCTGTTGCTTTGCCACTAGTAGTTTGATCATTCGTTTTTCCTGTCGTTTCTTTTTCTTTTGTTGTTTTGCCGTTACTTTCTGTTGATTCTTTCGTATTTTTTGCATCCTTATCTGTTTTTTCATTCGAAGAAGTATTTGTGTCTTTTTCAGTATCTTTCGTTGTTTTTGACGCTTCATCTGCACTTGTCGTTTTTGATTGCTCTTCATTTTGTGCAGTTGCCTGATCCTTCTTCGCTGCATCTTTATCTGTGGAGGTACTACAAGCTGCCATTGTAAGCATTGTACTAATTGCTACTGATGCGATAGCGACCTTTTTCATTTTCATATAAATCCCCCTATGTTTATATAATTTATCCCGCATTAACGGGCAGTAAGACTCCCACCTCAGAAGTCGGATGGTGCGAGGAAGTTAAGTGCGAGATCAACTGCCCGTAAACGCCCGATTGGTGAAGGCTAATAATCAGTGGAGGATAAACAGCCCCTCACTGATTAAAGTTTCACTTTATCCTCCCCTTTACGATTCGATTTCCCCTTAAAAAATCCCTTTTCATACGAAGTACCATCTTTCCGACAGTAATCTTCATAATAATACGTACAAAAAACGATAAATTTATTTTAATATTCGAGTTTTTTCTACTTCATTTTTCTCTTCTGTAGCAAAAGAAAAAGAGTATGTTGTCACATGAAGATTTTCAATCTACAAATGACAACATACTCTCCTATCATTTTTTTATCTTTCTTGACATTTTATTTATACAAAAAAATAAAATAATTACTATTTTTTTTGTTTCTCAACACTTGTTAACATAATACTTTTATGAAAAACCACCGTTCGAATGAATGACTTGCCCAGTAATCCACTTCGCCTCTTCACTTACTAAAAAAGCAATTAAACGTGCAGCATCCACCGGTTCTCCAACTCTACCTTGCGGGAATTTCCATACTAAATGATGCTGTAATTCCTCTGTAATCCATCCTGTATTGGTTGGTCCTGGATCAACAGCATTGACTGTAATCCCCTTCTCCATAGCTACTGGTGCAACTGACTTTGTAAATGCTTCTATTGCTCCCTTTGTTGCTGCGTATGCCAGTTCATCTGGCATTGGCGCTAGTGACTGACCAGAAGTAAGATTGATAATACTTCCACTCGTTTTAAGTGAAAAATGTTTCATAAATAATGAACTTAATAGCATAGGAGCACGAACATTGACCGTATAATGTTTATCTAACTGCTCTACATCTAACTCTTCAATTTTCGTATGAGTAGAATACGCCGCATTATTAATAAGAATAGATGGCTCACCTAAACGTTCTGATGCCATATACAATACACGATTAGATGAATAAGACTGCGATAAGTTGATTTCTGCCATTTCACATCGAACGCCGTAACTTTCAATTTCCTTTTTCAACAAAAAGGGTTCTCGATCATTCATTCCCAACGGCATTGCTTTATCGTACCGAGGCCAGTACGTGAAAAAGACGTCTATCCCCTTTTGAGCAAGCACCTTGCATACAGCTGCACCAATTCCATTCAGACGAGTTGCCCCTGTTACAATTGCTATTTTCTTCACCTTTTCTCCTCCATCTATAGATATATCCTCTGCACGAATACAGAGGATATATCTTCTTATTGAATATTTGACAATATACGCTCAGCGCCTAATTTTAAAATTTTAATAAAGATATAATTTACAATCGTAAACATTACAAATAAAACGATAAACATAATCCAAAGTCCTACCTGAAGGACAAAGTATAATACACTTACTCCCGCTACAATAACTAAAGCTATTAAAATATTAGCTAAAAAATTCCACAAAGTTGTGTATCGACTTTTAAATAATTTTTGTTCTGTATCCCAATGTATATCTGCAGTTTGTGCATCCCAGCGCGTACCGATTAAATTAATTAACAATAACCCGTTCGCACTTAGTAAGAACCAAAGTATCATGAAGACTGGCGAAATACCTGCTACAACTGCCATTGTAATACCGAATACTGCTAAAATGACCACATTAATTAACCAAGCAGTTATTGCTTTCGCAAAAAAGATATCCGAAGCCTTTACTGGTAAATAACGATTCACAAACCAAGAGCTTCCATCTCGAGAAAATGACGTTGTTGCAATAACGTTACTCCCCATTAAAAATAAGGATGCACAAAGGCCAACACCAATTGCGAAACCTGCAGATTCTGGATTATCAATATATTCCGTAATCCATTTTAAATTTCCATCTTGTACAAATAAAACAAAGAACAGCATAATTGGCATAACGAACGTTTGCACAATACAATTTAAGAAAAATTGTGGCGTGCGGAATAACGTTTTAAATTCTTTTTTCACATATGCTTTTAAATGAGAACTTTGTACCGTTGATTTCTGTAAACCTTCTGCTGAAATTACCTCTTTCTTTGCTGTGCTCGTTGAAAGTCCAATAACCCCTTTCAAATATGTACGCCCTGCAATGTAATAAAACAGCCCGAAGAACGCGATAGAAATAAGAACGTAAATAAGAACGTATAATAAGCCTTTCCACGATGCATTTTCTACTAATCCCATCGCTCCAAAATATGTAGTTGGAAAATAATTTGTCATTTGTATGAAAAGTGAGGATTCATTATTTGCAAGATAATTCACAACTGAATCTCCAGCTCCAGATACTGCACTTTTATTTCTCCATTGCATAAATACATTGATTCCGACGATAAATAGTATGCTTACAATTCCAATGAATATATTCCCTCGATCTTTATTTTTCGCTATATTCGTATACCTCATAATAATTGTCATAATTAACGAAGCTAAAACTAGCGGAATGATCGGGAAGAATAAGTAAATGACAATCATGTAAATGTAATATGTAATGAAAGCACCACTCTTTAAACCGTAAGTAATAAAGATAGGCAATAAAATAAACGAGCTCATTACGTATTGTGTAATTAACACTGTAAAGAACTTTGCCGAAATAATTTGCGCTGGTTTTAACGGTAAAGGTAGTAACATTTCAACATCATTACTATAGTAAAACACAGTTAAAATGTTCATAATACTCATCAAAAATACCCATATACTAGCAATCGCTAATCCCATCGCAATAACAATTCCTGGATTTTGTCCGAGGTGTATCATTCCTTCATATATTCCATGGGTCATCGAACCGAAGATTAAAAAACCTACAAATAAAATGGCTGCAAATGAAAATAAATATGCCCATCGTTTCTTTTTATCTGCTATGAAATCTGCATAATTTAATTTCAATAATACCTTCGTTAACGTCCATATTTTACTCATTGCCCGTCATCTCCAAGAACATTTTTTCAAGTGATTCATTGGATTTAAAATGATCTCTCATTTCATTTAAATTCCCTTTAAACTGCAAATTCCCCTTATTAATAATAGCGACACGGTCACATATTTTTTCCGCCACTTCTAATACGTGTGTAGAGAAAAATACAATCTTTCCTTTATCCGCATGTTCTCTCATCATTTCTTTTAAAATATATGCAGATTTCGGATCCAGCCCTGTTAATGGTTCATCTAAAATCCATACATCTGGCTCATGTATAAGCACACCAATAATAACAATCTTTTGCCTCATACCGTGTGAATAACTTTGAATTTGATCAGATAAAGCATTATAAAGATCAAACTTCTTCGCTAAAGACTCTATTCGTTCTTGTCTTACTTCCTTCGGTACTTCATACATATCAGCCATAAAGTTTAAATATTCAATCCCTTTTAATCGTAAAAACATATCCGGGCTATCTGGAACATAGCCAAATGTTTTCTTCGCTTCCATCGGATTTTTCATAATATCTTTACCATTGATTGTAATGGTCCCTTTGTCCACCCCGTGAATACCAGTAATCATCTTAATTGTCGTTGATTTACCTGCACCATTCGGTCCTAAAAACCCAAAGATTTCTCCGCTAGGTACAGATAAACTTAAATCTTTTACTGCGTAGTTAGATCCATTATAACTTTTTGACACATTCACAATTTCAATCATTACATCCAATCCTTTCCTTAATTACCAATTAACTATATTAACATTATAGCATACTTATATTTTAAGATTTTTACATTTTTCAGTTTTTTAACCTTTAAAATAAATATAAACTCCTAATCCAACGATTAAAACAACGGCTAATATAATATAAATCATCGTAAGTCGTTTAATATTTCCTTTTGTCGCTTTACTATAATTCGCATCACCATTTCGCCCAATTAACACCGTTCCAATTACAGTAATCACTACAAGTAATATAACGATCATTATCCCAGTTAACATTTCTTCCTCCCCCTCCTTACAAATATTTTACGATATTTCCCTTTTTATTTTACAGAATTTTTAACCTTTTTTACTATTATTATGAAATAAACCGCAAAACTATTATAACTATGAATTTCCATATGTGATATATTTATAACATATAGTGATTTATTTCTAACATTGAAAGGAGAATCTATCGTGAAAACAACTTGGATTAAATATTTAGGATTTCTCGGTTTCTTTGGGTTTCTCGGATTTTTTTACGAAAAAGGATTGTTTACTATGTTCTGTTTCTTCTCCTTTTTCACGACATATAGAAAAGTTCATCACGATGAGCTTTTTGAACAAATCGTCAATAAATCATGCCGCAATGCCTTTATCGTTACATTACTAACAACAACTATCATTATGTTTATTGAAATGCTATTTCCTAATCCAGTTTTACAAGAACTTGATATCGCCATTATTTTCAGCACACTCATCCTTACATTCGGATTCTCTATCTTCTTTTACGATAAACCAGTGGATGAAATGGAAGATGCACCATGGCGTTCGTAACGAAGATAAAAGAATACCGCGCCAAATTGCATATGACGCAGGAAGATTTAGCGAAAAAGGTTGGTGTACGTCGTGAAACGATTAGCCACCTTGAAAAAGGAAAGTATAATCCTTCCTTACAGCTTGCTCACGATATAGCGAGAGCACTGCATAGTACGATTGATGAGGTTTTTATTTTTGAGGATTAATAAAAAATACCGGCATTCTTTCCATGAAGAATGCCGGTATTTCTCATTTATTCCGCTATTTGTGGGAGTTGGGCTGATAATCCGTCGGGTATGCCCCCCCCCCGCTGATTATAGTTTATCACCCATACAAAACCGCATGAAATACGCCTAACAGTAAGTATTGATCCTGTATATAATCCTCATCATATACATTCATCTCGATGTAATACATATCTTCCTCAAGACGAATATTCCAATCTGCGATTACATAGCCCTTTCGTAATAACTTTCCAATCCCAAGTGAATTTTTGTGAACAACATATTCTTCTGTCTTATACGTAAAGGTAAATACGAAATTTGCATCCAATAACTTTCCGTCACATACAATTATTTCATGCTCTGCATCATTATTATCGATGTACGTTACTAAAATCCTTCTTTGGCGCCGCCTACTTACATCCTTTGTAATGACGCGAATATTGTCCTTACTATCCTTTATTTCATAATTGATATTGCTACCAACTTTCGGAATGAAGTCTAGCACTTTCATCAACGTATTTTTATAATAGCCCCGTACTACACTTACTTGTTTGCTTCCATTGTAAACCTCTATCGTCATCGTATCTGCTTTACTATCACACAGTCGTTTGTAAGAAAGCTGCATCATTCGCTCTCCTCTTAAGTACTGATCAAACGTCACAGGATATTCTATCGCGCGCAGTTCCTTATTTAGCTCATACAAATAGCGTTGAACACTCTCTACTAATATAGTCGTAGATATACGCTCTTGAAGTTCAAATTGTTGCCAACCGGAAGAAATTCTCCACTGATTGTCGTCCTCTTCATAGAAGAAGCTAAGAATTAACTCTTCCTGGTCAATCGTTTCATAATTCATATGTATGTTCTGCCCGTGTTGAACTTGTTCCATCCACTGTCCTAAATAAATGCCCAGCTCTGCGACCTTCATGCATGACTTTTGAAAAAGTACTCTGTCACCCACACAAATCGTTAAATCCCCTTCGATAAAGCCATTTGTATAAGCAACATACCGTGGCTCATCCTTCTGTGGAATAGCCTTGTCTAACTCAAATAAAAACGTTAACATCCTTCACTCACCTCTAGTTGTTACACAGCTCATACCTGACATCGCATCACTCTGATAAACTATGTATATACGTACATTTAATTCATGCATTATAACACGTAAATGACCTTAGTATGGTAGCGCTATTTTTTCTTTGCGAATTCCCTCATAATAGAATAACTATCCTTTTATTATTTTTTCTTGACTTAGAGTTCACTCTAACCATTATAATCAACTCATAGTTCATTCACAATAAAATCAATTGGATAAAATTCAGGAGGGATCGGAAAAGCTAAAATCAAAAGTGGCTGACATTAACGCAGACCTGGATGTTGTCATTCGAACCTTTGATTTATCTGTTACTACAATTGTACATTAAGGTATTAGTCAAATAAAAATCAACGATTTCCTGTACGTTAAGAAGTCAATGATTCTTGTAATTTTTTCCTTATTTTACTTTCTCTTAATAGTCGTAAAGCTTCTATAATATATTTAGTGCATATAAAAGAGACGGAACCATAAAATCAGCAAATTAGAAAATAAAACAGGATGGGAGTCAATTATTATGGAGCAATCAAATAAAGCATTTAGCCAGGCACTAGTAAAATCGTTAAGAGGAGAAAGAGGACATCTTCCCATCAAGAATGCTTTGTCGGATATAGACGTGGCGCTTGCAGGAAAACGCAGAGAGGAACTGCCTTATTCTATTTATCAATTAGTAAAACACATGACCTACTGGCAAGATTTTCTCTTATTATCCGCTCAGGGGAAGAAGCCAGCATTGCCTGCCCATGTAAAAGAGAGCTGGCCTGAAGAAGAATGGCCTGGCAGTGAGGAAGAGTGGCAACAAATTATTCAGTATTTTCTTCAAGGGATTGAACAGGCATGCACGATTGCCCAAACTGTTCAATTGGACAAAACATTGGAGGAATGGCCTGGTGAAACCCCTGGTGGCGTTCTACGCAATATTGCATCTCATAACTCCTACCATTTAGGAGAAATTGTGCTGATTCGCAGATTATTTAGTGCTTGGCCACCGCCAACAGGCGGATATCCGGTCTAAACAAGGAAAGGGTTCCACCCCATGCCCATTACTTAAGATTTTGGATTACCCCCAAAACGAAATTTTTACCACTTTACAGTTATTTATGAGAATTAAGTTCATTTTTTTCATTACTGGGGAACAAACATTTTTTTAACTTGATGGAGATAGGGTACAAAAATACAAATTTCATCTCCGAAAAAAATAAAAAAACGATTGCTCGGATCCTAAGAGACAATCATTTTTTCTTTTTAAGCTGTTTGTAATGACCAATTACAAACAGCTTAAAATATTATTTAGTACTATTTCTGTTTTCCAAAACCTTCTCCACATTAATCCTCAATTTCGATTCCAGCTTGTTTAAATGGTTCTAATTTTATTTCTTTTTTCTTTCAGTAAAATCATTTTGACTTGGTTCCATCTTTTTTTGTTCCATACCTTAGTATATGAACGATTTTTCAAATATATCTACCGTAACTTAAAATATCAACTAATCGAAAAATCTTAACGCTATTAAAATGCAGCTACCTTTTCTTCCGCCACTTCCACAATTTCTAAAATTTGTAGCAGACTCTCCACTTCATAAGTCGGCTTAACACTCGTCGCATTCTCTTTCAAACTTGGATTATACCAACACGTATCAATACCGTAATCTTCTCCGCCTTTCATATCAGAAGTTAGCGAATCTCCAACCATTAGTACACTTGATTTATCTGTAATCCCAAACTTTTCAAACGCATAATCAAAAATCTCACCCGCTGGTTTTTGGTGGCCAACCTCTTCAGAAATAATAATATGATCAAAGAAGTTACATAAAGGTGAATTTCCGATTCTTGATTGTTGCACTTTTGTATATCCGTTCGTAATGATACCTAACTTGCAATCTTGAAGATTCTCACATAATTGCACTGCACCTTCTATAAGATGTACTTCTTTCCCTAAGTTTTCAAGGTATACATCACTAAATTGCTGCGCATCTACTTCTAGATTATGAAGGACAAATAATTGTCTAAATCGATCTACCGCTAATTCACTTAACGTAATCATTTTATTCTCTAAATCTCTCCACAATCCATTACTAATCTCTTTATAACTTGCAAGATAATCATTATACCCTGTAGGCATACCAAATTGTACAAACGTGCTATGCAATGCGTTTCTTTCCGTTTCAGGGAAATCTAATAATGTATCGTCTACGTCGAATAATATAACTTTGTATTTCATGATGTTCTCCTCAATTCCTATTTTCAAAACTTCATTTTCATAGCTTAATTATAAGCTTTTATATATTTCATTATAAAGTGCTTTGACTCGCTCTTTATAGAATACACCTTTATCCTTTATTTTCAAATGTGCTATAAATAAGTTTGCTAGCATGACCGCTGTATCTAGTCTATAAAATAAATTAACAATATGAGGGGTAGCATTAAAGATACTATCATTCTTATATCCATCTTTAAATTCATCCCAACTAACCTCATTTGTTTCAGCTATTCTCATAAGCTCCAATAATGGATGACCAATTAAAGCGTTATCCCAATCAACTATTGCTTTAACTTCTCCATTATACCCAATTAAATTGGCTGGTCGAATGTCCATATGTAATAAACACTTTACATGATTAGCTGTACTAAGAATATGTTCAATTGTTTGTGCATCTGGAAGTTTAATACCACAATTCGTAATTGTATTAAAACCTTCTACTCGTTTCACAATACGTTCCGCTATATACTTACTAATTGGCTCTTTAATATTCTGCTCGTAATGTAAACCTTCAATTGGCATACTATGAAGCTTGCTGACTAACTCCCCTATTTCGTATGCAGAAATTGGCATATGATCCGTAGCCACATAATCCGATATTAAAAAATCAAGTTCGGTAGAAAGATGCAATCCGTGTATACTTGGTACTGGAATACTTTTTGAATGACAATACTTAGAAAGCTCTGCTTCCTTTAGCAACGAAATCCGACTATTAAATACATCTTCATTTATATTTTCTACTTCTCTTTCCCACGGCACTCGAAATGCTAATGGCCCTTTTTCTGAATCTCCGCGAAATACGATATTTTGCACTCCCGTTCCAATCACCTTTAAATCCTGAACAGCTAATTCCTTATATTCTTGACTTAATATTGTTGTTAGCTTTCCCCTTAACTCTTCTGCCTTTAAACGTGTATGAATCATTCTATCCCCCGATTCGTATGTTCTTTGCACCCATTTCCCCCAGGGTGCACAGCATCCTCATAAACAAAATTATAGCAACAATAATAAAAGGAGGCTAATCCAAATCAGCCTCCCTCCTCGTTATTTATCTTCTAGCAATAACACTTTCATTTCCTCTAACGACTCTTTCGTAAAGCCAAGAGCTTTTTCAGCATATGCTTCAACTGATCCATATTGCTTTTGGATTTCATTCATTGCAGCTTGTAAATACTCAGCGCGCGCTTCAAACATTGCACCTAATATTGCTCTACTTTCATCGTTTTGTAATTTTGCACCTAAAAAGGCCATCATTTTTTCGTTTAACTTTTCACGGAAACCGTTACTTAGTAAGTAGTCTTCCATTACTGTTTTTTCTGGTACACCTAGTAAAAGTAATAATAACGCTGAGCCAAATCCAGTACGGTCTTTTCCAGCTGTACAATGGTTTACTAACGGTAAGTTTTCCGGATTTTGCGCGAGTTTTAAAAAGCTCACGAACGCCTCATTACCACTTACAAAATCTTGATTCATTTTCACAAGGTATTCCCCTGGTTTTCCTAACACAGAAAGGTCACCAACTTGGAAAAACTCATTTATATTTAAGTCTTTCGCCAAATCTTGCATAACTGGTAAGCACACTTGACGAGCACCTCTAACACTTGGGTTCGGCTTATGCTTTACTTCAAAGTCTGTACGGTAGTCACAAATTAACTTTAAGCCCGACTTCTGTAAATACTCGATATCCCACTCTGTTAGTCCTGCTAATTCTTCAGAGCGGTACAATTTGCCCCATTTTACTTTACGGCCCTCTGTCGTTTCATACCCTCCCATATCACGGAAGTTAAACGCACCTTGTAATGGTAATCTGCGCTCCGCGACTGTAACTGCTTGTCCATTATTTCCTACTAACCTAAAATAGGGACGCTCATTCTCACTCGGGTTTTCAATTATACATGATGATTCTCCATTTACCGTTACAAGTAATTCACCATTTTCTTCAATATGATCTGGTGAATTACTCCAATAAATTTTCACTTCTTCTATATTATTTTCCCACTCTATATGTAACATATTATCTTCATTTCGTTCTACAGTTGCTTGTAGCCAATTTCTTTGCTGCTTCATACTTTCACCAACGCTTTCTTCGTATAGTCTAATCCTTCTCTATTGTATTATAGGAAAGCTTACTTTGTCGTTCCGATTTTCCCTTTTATCTTACAAACATGCAAAAAGTTCTTTTACTTGTTCAAAGTTTGTACATGGATTCCCTCGAAATACATATGCGATTTGTTCATTGCCTAAATCCTCATATACAACTGTTCCCCGATCTCTATGCGAATAAAACTCTAACCCGTTTATAATCTGTTTCACGCCATAATTCGTTGTCCATGAAGAAACAGGATAGTACGCTTTGTTTTTATGCTTACAAGCCCAAAGTGCATATAGTTTATTATATTCGTCCCAGTATACATACTGCGTTTCATCATTTCCTAATCCGATCGATTCGAGCTTCCAGCTTAACTTTTCATGAACTAGCAATTTCGAATATGTTACGTCATCTGGAAAATTCCACTCTCGACATCTTCCTATCTCACCAATTCCACCTATTTTCGCTTGAAAGCTTAATAAGTGAAATGGTGTATGTAATATCGTTGTCGCAAACTCCTTATTTACCGGCTGTAACCCGAATAAGAGTCTTTCTATTTCATCTTGTTTTACATATCCACGATCAATAGAAATTTCAATTTGTGTTTTCCATTTAGATGTAACATAACTTTCTTTCCCCTTATAATTTATACCTTTCCAATACACAAGCCCTTTATATTGAAAACAATCTCCTTTTGCCTGAGAAATACAACTATCAGGAAATGCCGGCTCCATTATATCGAGGAAAAACTCTTTTACCCGAAACATTCCAGATGGCGTAACGATCTGAAACCAAAAAGTTTCCCACTTTTCACCTTCATAACATTCTGAAACTTTTTCAATTTCCCAGCCTTCTAACAATACCTCTGGATACAGTAAAGTGAAAGAATGTATTGTTTGCTTTAACATATATACTCCCCTCCCGCTAAATGAGTTCGAGAGAGTACATTATTCATCCTTCTAAAACTTTCTCACATATCGCTCAGTAGAACTGAGAAGCTGACATCCGTTCTTCCCAAAAACATCCTTCATCCACTCATTTTGTATATTTGTCTCGCCAATATAATAAGATGCACCTATTTCTTTTAAGACAAACATCGCCCCTGTAAATAATGCTGCTTCATACCCTTTATTTCGCATATTTGGAGTGACTGCGAAATACATCAGTTTCCCTTCTTCTAACGTACCTCTCTCAATATGCGGGATTACAATTCCTATTGGCACTTCACTTGCAACCGCTGTTAAACAATGCTCTTTCCATTGCCCACCAATTTCTTGTTCCATCATATGTACAAATTGATTATAATCGACTTGTTCTCCCGTCACTTCATTCCACAGTGAATAAAAAATGTCTTCTCCTACTTCTTCAATTAATTTAAAATCAATATCACTTTCTATATCTTCTACTTCGTATATATCTTTAAATACAATCATGTTTTCAGTAATATATTCAAATGAATACGTTTCGAAGCATTTCTTATACACATTATAATTTGGGCTTTTTGAAGAAACCTCAAAATGTAGTTTTTCTAATCCTTCATTTTCTGCCTCAGCAACGCAATATTGCATCATCTCTTCTAATTGCTCTTCTGTAAAAATCTCTGCGTTATTTTCTTTTATTGTTATAGAAGAAGCACTTCTTCTTATTTTAAAATGTTTTTCTAACTGTTCTATTGTCGTCATATTCTTCCCTCATCTATGTCATACTCGAATTTCTAATGGTTCTCCTTGCATGAGCAGGATTGTCCTTGAATATATAGAATACTAGAAAAGATCGCATCTTTAAAGTGCGGAGGAGGTTCTCCATTGGATATTACAGCACTGCAACAACAGTTAGAGCTTATACAACAAAATGATTATTCGCAAATGCAACATATAGATATAAATGAGTTAACAATCCATATGCTTCAGCATATCGGAACGACTGATAATTACGTTCGTTATCAGCTTATTTATAAATGTTTTTCTCACTTTATTCACGATGAAGTACTTCTCGACGATCAACTTAAATTACTTTTACATACTTGTCTAAGCGATGAATACTTATACTGTGATATTAATTCCCCATATACAGATGGGGTTTTCACACGCTCCTATACTGTTTCTTTAATTGCCTTAATACTCCAATTTTCCAACTCCCATTACTTTCTAACAGAGGAGGATATTGCAGAAATAAAACAAAAACTCATTACATATACAAATTTAGAAACTGATTTTCGGGGTTATATTGAAGAGAAAGGTTGGGCTCATTGTATTGCACATGTTTCCGATGCATTTAATGAAGTAGTTCATAATTCATATACGACCTTTGAGTGGTATGAAGAGCTCATTCATTGTTTATTAAATAAAATCTTCATTCCATCTGATATTTTTCATAATAACGAAGATGAACGTATTGTTACGCCGTTAATATCAATGCTGTATCATGACTTCTCGCAAGATGAGTTAATTTCAATTATTCATAAAAAAATAAAAAGGCTTCCTCAAATTAGGAAACGCCTTTCTCTTAATGAGTATTGTATTTTATGTGCTAACATTAAAACATTTTTACGCACATTATACTTTAGAACAAAAGATGATCATAACTTAGCCTATACAGCACGTAAAACAGAAAAAATGTTAAAAGAACTTCCAAACTATTATTAAATACAAGGAGAAAAATTATGGGTTATATTGAAGACGTAAGAAATCTAGTAGGAAATCACCCACTTATATTAATAGGCTCACACGCCATTATATTAAATGAGAAAAATGAAGTATTACTGCAGCTCCGGACAGACTTTAAACGCTGGGGTATTATTGGTGGCGCCTTAGAATATAACGAGACGTTAGAAGATGCTTTAAAACGAGAAGTATTTGAAGAAACTGGGCTTATCATTAAAAATCCAGAACTGTTCCGTACATACTCAGGACCAGATTTTTTTCAAATCTATCCAAACGGCGATCAAGTACACGGTGTACTCGTTGTTTATATTTGCCGAGAATTCCACGGTGAACTTGTATGCGATCAAATGGAATCGAAAGAACTGCGCTTCTTTTCACTTGATGAACTACCTAGTAACCTTCCTCCTGTTATTGAGAGGATTATTAGGGAGTTTCAGCACTCCAATTAAAAAACGTTACATGTAGTTAAGATAGAATGCTTATTTTTATTTTAAATAGAAATAAAACAACCTCATTTCCCGTCATAATAACGCGAAATGAGGTTATTATCGTTCACCGTAAATCCCTATTGCCCCCAAAATAACTACTTTATTACATTACATCTCTTAATAACTAATTGATATTAGTGCTCTTTTTCTACATCTTTATATCCCTTTACAAATAAGATAGTTATATAAGAAATAACGAATGAAAATATAGTATACATGCCCACCCAAAAGAAAAATGGTGGATCGTACAATGTAACATTTAACATAAGAAAAATAAGAAATGTTACCATTGGCATCATGTAAAATGTACCTACTTTATATGTCAAAGCTATTGAAAAAATACAAATAAGCAATGGATATATACAGAAAATAAAAATTGACTCACTCAATGTTATGTCCCCCTTTCTGAAGAAATAATAGATTTCTCGTAAACATTTTGGGGAACAACAAAGTTTTATATTTTTATCAGTTATTAGTAAATAAAATGTCAGATTGTTATCTCAATCTGATTTCCTTCAGGATCACTTACTACACTTTCATAATAACCATCTCCAGTAGTGCGTGGGCCGTTTAACAGAGGGTATCCTGCTTCTCTTAACCTATCCGTTAATTGGTTCACTTTTTCTTTGCTACCTACAGAAAAAGCCATATGCGCATATCCTATTACTTGTGTTTGTATTTTATCGTCTATCCCTACTTGTCTCATAAGTTCTAGACGTGCGCCACTTTCAAAAGTTATAAAATACGATTCAAACTGTTTTTTCGGATTGTGATATAATGCGTTCGCTTCACCATTGAAGTATTGTTTATAGAAATCACGCATAACTTCTAAATCATTCACCCAAATTGCTACATGTTCAATTTTCATAATCGACACCTTTTCTTTTATGTTATTCAACTGACAATTGGATGCTTCATTGCCAGCACATTTAATTTTCTTTATTTGTTCTCGTAATCATAAGATCAAGTCCAAGGCTTTTTAATCCATATAAATAATCTTCTTTCCAATTACTCACTGTTATTTTCGGAATATGTTCTGCCGGGATATACTGCGGACAACTTTTTACAATTTGATCTATTACGAATTGGTTCACTTCATCATCACAGAAGATGAATCCATGAGGGTTAATAATAGCTATACATGTAGCTATTAAACGAGTAATCGCATCTATATTATATCCCTCTGGATTATTGGAATTTTCAACTTCTTCTCCACTTCTTAAAGCTTGCAGGAAATTTTTATTATCGTACTGCGGAACGAAAGATATCTCTCCTGAGAAAAATGTACTTCCGCGTACGACATCTCCATTTACCATAATTCCCGCACCTGGTCCATTTTGACCTGAATACAAATATACAAGAGAAGAATTGTCATTATTTCCCGTGTTTTTATGATAGCCGAGCACTGCAGCATTCATATCGTTTTCTATTACTACAGGTATAGAAAACCGTTCCTCCAAGTGACTTTTCAAATTAAAATTTTGGAACTTTTCATATCCAGGGATGTAGAAAATACGCCCATTATCGACCGCACCAGGAACACCAATTGATATAGAACTTATTTTTGGAAACGTAGCTATAAGACTTTCTATATGTTCTGTTAATACGCTTAGGCCAGTATCAATTAATGCACTTGAAGTACTCCCTTGTTCTTTTACTTCCCCTAAACAGTTAAAAATTGTATAGTTCGTCTCATTTCTCTCTAAAAATATCGCTAAACCTAACATATATTCTGGATTATATTCATATCGTTTTGCTCTTCTTCCGCCACTTGAATCATCTAAACCAGCTAAAGTGACTTCACCGTCTTGTTTCATATTTTCTATAAATTTACTTATCGTTGGAAAACTAATTTCTAATGTATTACTAAGTTCAACTTTCGTTGCACTACCTCGCTCTAGAAGAGCTGTACGAATGCCGCGGAGTATTGTCTCTTTAATCGATTTTTGAGTAATAAATTGTTCACTCAAATCGCTCACCACCTTAATCAACATACTTATTAAACACTTTTAATAAGCTGCGTTGACAATATATCATACATCATTTTCTAAAGCAATAGAGATGATATATTTCTACTAGCGGCACCGTATTTAACTCGATGTATTCTCTCTCGTAACAGACGATACAATTCCAGACAAGATAACAAATAATAAAACAGCTAGCAAGGCATTACGTATTCCAAATGCTTCTCCAAGTATCCCTAAAAATGGTGGTCCGACTAAAAACGCTGTAAAACCGATTATAGAAACTGTAGCAACATTTGAAGTCGCATTTTCACTGTCATCTCCAGCAGCAGAAAGCCCAATCGGGAAACCTAACGACGCACCAATCCCCCACAGCACTACACCAACTGCTAGAAAATACGAGTTACTCCCCGATATTACGATTAAAATTCCTATAATCGCCATAATAATAGTAGTACGTATGACAGCGACACGACCGAATCGATCAAGGAAATAACTACTACACATACGAGCTAATGTCATTGCCAACACAAAAACGGTGTACATAATAGAACCTGTCACTACACTTTGTTGATGTCCGTCCACCATTACGATAGGTAGCCAATCATTTGCACTTCCTTCTGCAAATGCCATTCCAAGCACGAAAAGACCAATTAAAAGCACCTTTTTTTCCATACGTAAGGACGTACGCTTCGCTCGCTTTTTGTTCCGCGATTTCTCCTTCTTTCCTGTTCCATGCGGAAGAAAACGATACAACATACATACAAGTAATACAAACACGACCGAAATCGCAAGAAACTGATACAGAATCGGGATGTGAAGCGAGATGGCGGCAGAACCACTGAGCGCGCCTATTAAAGTTCCTATACTAAAAAAGCCATGAAATTTCGGAAGAAGAGTTGCTCCTAATTTCTGCTCAATAGAAGAACCTTCTACATTCAATGCGACTTCTGCTAATCCATATCCTACTCCAAATACTAGTAAGCTACTAAAAGCCCCCATACTAGAAACAAAATAAATAGTAATACCTAAACAAAGTAATCCAACAATCATAAAAAACATACTGCCTATAATAACGTCTCTAGCTCCCTTACAGTCAATAAAGCGACTTGCACTCAGCAAACCGATTATTGAACCGACAGATAGTCCGAACAAAATCCAGCCCATTTCTGCATTTGACACTGCTAAAATATCTCGAGTAGCTACTGTTCTTGAAATCCATGTAGCAAATGCGACGCCTGGCAAAGCAAATAAGAGAAAAAGAGCGTTTCGAGAGGCACGTAATGTCTTTGTATGATTGTCTGCACTATATTTCTCCATATGAAACACCTTTCAAATTGTCTATACGATATGACACTAATTTATTTATGCACTGATGAAAAACGATTTCTATTCGTCTATCGTTTTAATAACTTTGGCTGGGTTACCACCAATAACTACATTATTAGGTACATCTTTTGTCACAACTGCCCCAGAGGCTATTACAACATTATCTCCAATTGAAATACCAGGGTTAATAATAGCTCCTCCGCCAACCCAAACATTGTTGCCTATCTTTACAGACTTCCCATATTCTTTGCCAGAGTTCCGTTCCACCGGATGTAACGGATGAGTAGCAGTATAAATGTGGACACCAGGTGCAAGCATACAGTTATCACCGATTCGCACTTCACAAACGTCCAAAATAACACAATTAAAATTTGCGAAAAAGCTCTTTCCAATGTGGATATTGTAGCCGTAATCACAACGAAAATCAGAGTTAATGTGTGATTTCCCGTCAGCTGAAGAACCTAAAAGCTGCTCTAATAAGGTAAAGCGGTGCTCATCACCAGTCTCCATAGCCTCGTTATAAAGGCGTGTTAAACGTTTTGCCTCAATTCTATCAGCTACTAATTCTTCGTCATCCGGCATATACATTTCTCCCGCCAACATCTTTTCTTTCTCAGTTTTCATACACTCCTCTCCTTTGTTATCGAATGAATTACACTTATTAAACATGTTTAATAAGTGACTTTAATGATACTTATTAAAGTAGTTTAATAAGTATCCCTATATTAGCATATTTTTTAATATATGCAACTAATAAGTTTAGAAAGAAAATGTGCCTCCTCACTTCACATACAGATATAACGAATAAATATTTAAGGTTCATACAGAAAAAAACAAGGGAACGCTTAACGTTCCCTCTCAAATCCAATCCGTTTTTTAATTTCCGCTAAATTTATCTTCGCAATAGCCCGCGCCCTCTCAGCACCTTTTTCTAATGCTTCATATAGTAAATAGGGTTCATTCATATACGTTGCGTATTTTTCCCGAGGTCCAGCTAGCTCACGATCTACAACGCGGAATAACTCTTTTTTCACATCGCCCCATCCGATTCCAGTCTCATACTTTTCGCGTAACGCCTGATTTTCGTCCTCTGTCGCAAATTCTTTATATATTGTAAATAACGTTTCTAGTTCTTTCGGTTCATTCGGAAGTGAGGAATCTGTTTTTATTTTAAATATTAACTTTCTTAGTTTTTCTTGCTCTGCAAATAATGGGATAACATTTCCGTAACTTTTACTCATCTTTCTTCCATCAAGTCCCGGTAAAATTGCCCCTTCTTCTTGCACTACATACTCAGGAAGTGTAAATGTCGTGCCAAATGTATGATTAAAATACGTCGCAATATCACGAGCGATTTCAATATGCTGGATTTGATCTTTTCCTACCGGTACATGAGTCGCTTGAAATAATAAAATATCAGCTGCCATTAAAATCGGGTACGTATATAATCCCATATTAACTCCTGCATCGATTTCTAATCCTGCTTCTTTATTTTGCTCCACCTTCGCTTTATACGCATGGGCACGGTTCATAAGTCCTTTCGGGGTTAAGCAAGCTAATATCCAAGCTAACTCTAAAATTTCCGGCACTTCTGTTTGTCGATAGAAAATAACATCTTCTCCAAGTCCAAGTGATAACCAAGTAGCCGCTACCTCTTTCGTATAACTACTAAACTTCTCTGGATCATGAACAGCATTTAACGCATGATAATCAGCTATAAAGTACAATGCTTTTCCTTCATTATTTTTTGACATTTGCAATGCAGGTTTAATTGCACCAATATAATTTCCTAAATGCGGATAACCTGTCGGCTTAATTCCTGTTAACATTATTTTTTCACTCATACTAACTCCTCCTTTCTCAAAATAAAAAAAACAAAAAGAGCCCCTCATCCTTAAAAAAAGGACGAGAGACTCCCGCGGTACCACCTTTATTAGCTATCATTATAGCTCACTTCAGCTTCTTAACGTGAAGTAACCGTCTTTACCTACTCATTTCAGTAAGAAGCTCCAGAGCCCATTCCATATTCATCTCTTACTGATTCCCACCACATATCAGCTCTCTGAAAAGGTTTGAATATGTACTCTTCTCTTTCATTGCTTTTAGTTATTTTTTACAGTTTATCACATTCCCTTTCCAATTAAACCCTAATTTTCTGTTTTATATAGCAGGAATTCCCACCTTAATTGTCTAATAATATATAGGTTTGCAGAAATAATCGTAACAACTTTGGAGGTTTTTTCATGGTAAAATATATATCCATTTTAGGTTCAACAGGATCCATTGGTACATCTGCATTAGATGTCGTTTCAGCTCATCCTGAACATTTTAAAATCGTCGGTTTAACCGCAAATTATAATATCGATCTTCTCGAAAAACAAATCGAGTCGTTTCAGCCTCGTATTGTAAGCGTAGCGACAAAAGAATTAGCGGACACATTACGTTCTCGTATTTCAACAAATACAAAAATTACATATGGAACTGATGGTTTAATTGAAGTATCTACCCATCCTGATACAAATCTTGTATTAAGTTCAGTTGTCGGTGTTTCAGGTCTACTCCCAACAATTGAAGCATTAAAGGCGAAGAAAGATATCGCCATCGCTAACAAAGAAACTTTAGTTTCAGCTGGACATATCGTAACCGAACTAGCGAAACAAAACGGATGCCGCTTAATTCCAGTCGATAGTGAACATTCAGCTATTTTCCAATGTTTAAATGGGGAAAATAATAAGGAAATCGAAAAATTAATTGTTACAGCTTCTGGCGGCGCTTTTCGTGATAAAACACGTGAAGAAATGAAAACATTACAAGCGAAGGATGCATTAAAACACCCAAACTGGTTAATGGGCGCAAAACTAACGATAGATTCTGCCACGTTAATGAATAAAGGGTTTGAAGTGATGGAAGCTAAGTGGCTATTCGATATTCCTTATGAAAAAATTGATGTTATGATTCATAAAGAAAGTATCATTCACTCTTTAGTAGAGTTTATTGATGGATCAGTCATGGCACAGCTCGGTGCCCCTGATATGAGAATGCCGATTCAATATGCGTTTCACTACCCTACTCGACTACCTTCATCCTATGAAAAATTAAATTTATTAGAAATTGGTAGTTTGCATTTTGAAAAACCAAATTTAGAGAAGTTCCCCTGTCTACAATATGCATTTGAATGTGGAAAAATTGGCGGTACAACTCCAGCTGTATTAAATGCAGCGAACGAAATTGCAAATGCACTATTTCTTAAAAATGAAATTACATTTTTCGATATCGAAAAAACAATTTACAATACAGTTGAAGCTCATCATAACGTAAACGACCCTTCACTCGATGCTATATTAGAAGCTGATCAATGGGCACGCCAATACGCAAATCAATTATTAATAAAAAAGAGCTAAAACAGGTTTCTCTGTTTTAGCTCTTTTTTACGTATTCAATTTTACAAATCTATAACTATGTGTAACTAACACTTTTAATATCGCATACCCTGGAATTGCTAAAACTATCCCCATAATACCGAATAAGTTTCCAGCAGTTAAAATGATAAATATAATTGTAATCGGATGGATATCTAGCTTTTTCCCCATTACTTGCGGGGAGATAAACTTACCTTCTGCTAATTGCACAACCATCATAACGATAATTACCTTTAAAACCATTCCTGGCGAGTCAATAAATGCGATAATTAACGCTGGAGTTATTGCGATAACTGGACCTACGTACGGAACGATATTTACAATCATCGCTAAAATAGCAAGTAATACCGCATATTTAATACCAATAATAAGGTAACCAATTAATAGCATAATACCGATAAACAAGCTAACGATAATTTGCCCTCTTATATACGAACTAATCGCATAATGCATATCATCTAGTATTCTCTTTGCTGCCGGTTGTCTTTGCTCTGAAATAAACTTCAAAAAGTGATTCGGTAATTGTTCACCATCTTTTAATAGATAGAACAATATAAACGGAACCATGACAAATGTTAAAACAACTTCTGTAAGTGTACTTAAAAATCCAGTTACATTTCCAGTTACTGATGATAATGACTTTGTAAAATCAACTGTGTAGTCTTTTACTATATTCGCTACATCAATATTTAAATTCTCCTGAATTTTACCGAGTAAATTACTTTCCCCAAATCTACGTGCTGCTCGTTCGATTTCATGACCGAAATACGGTAAGTTATCTATTAATGCATCAATTTGATCTTTAATAATAGGGATAACCGTTACAACTAAAAACACAAATAATCCTAGTACTATTAAATATATCGAGGCTATCGATACGATTCTTGAAACACCTTTCTTTTCTAAAAGTGAAACGAATGGGTGCAAGATATAAAATAGCACTCCGGCTAATAATACCGGGAAGAAGATTGTTTTTAAAAAGACGATAAACGGGGTAAAAACGAAAGAAATTTTTGTTAGCAATAATATGTTAATGAACAATAATGCAAATCCAAGTAACACTGCTAAATAATTTTGTTCTCTAAAAAACTTTTTTAACTTGTCTCTTTTTCTTATATTTACTTTCTCCAATGAAACCACCTCTTTGAATGATGAAAAGCCCTTCCTCAGGGCTTTTCATCATTATCTATATCTTTATTTCCTTGCAGCTTTCACTACAAATGATACAATAAGAATTAATACGATTGCTCCTAATAATGCTGGCACGACATGAATTCCACCAAATGATGGCCCAAAAGATCCAAATAATCTACTACCTAACGAAGCACCTAATAAACCTGCGATAATATTTCCGAACATACCACCTGGGAAATTTTTACCCGTTATAGAACTAGCAATTGCACCTATAATAGCACCAACTATTAATGTGATAATCCATCCCATTTTTAGTCCTCCATTTCTATTATAGTTTTGTATGATCAAATACAAGAGTAACAAAACTATAATATAAGATTACTAATTCATTTACACTAACCATATTCTGCTATAAAAATAAACGCAAGAACATTTTATGTATGGAGATACATATATTATATGCAAAAAAGAAAAATATTGTCAAACTTACCCATCAATCAATTATATTAATATATCATATTCAAAGGAGGCTTCATTATCTATGATTCATAAGTTACATTCCAGTTCTTTTGAGGTAGCAGCATCCATTTTTCAGATTCAAATTCCAGCTTATAAAGTTGAAGCAGATTATTTAAACAGTACTGCAATACCCCGTTTATATGATACTGTAAACGATATTCAAAGTTGCGTTGAAACATTCTATGGATATTTTTCTGAAGATAAACTTGTCGGCTTTATTTCTTTTATACAAGAAGCAAAGCTAATTGATATTCACCGACTAGTTGTATCGCCTGATTTTTTTAAAAAAGGAATCGCAACGAAACTCCTACTTTATATATTTAACATGTTCCCTTCTTCAATGGCATACATTGTACAAACAGGTAAAGCAAATACCCCTGCTATTGCATTATATAAAAAACACGGCTTCATTGAAGTAACCGATATAACAATTACCGATCGTATGATTCTTACACAACTAAAAAGACAGAAAACATAAAATAGTTTGACTCATTAATTTATTTATGTTATCTTTTACTTTATAAAACCTTTTGCTGAGTCCAAATTTTGGAGCGGGGGAACCATTTTTGTAGCCATGCTACTTGGGGCGAATCTTATTTAAGTAGGGAAACTCTCACTTCCCGAGTCCGACAGCTAACCTCGTAAGCGTAATGGGAGAGGAAGGTGCTTTTTGCCTATGTTACACAGTATACCTCCTTAGTTATAAATATGGGAACGATACCAATTAAAAACCTATATTTATAGAAAAGGAGAGATGTATTATGTTACGTTTATCTGATCACGCAATAAAAATGATGGAGCAAAGACTTCGACTCGAACAACATCGCACATATCAAGCAAATAAAGTTGTAGATAACTTACATCACAAATACTTTTTTCAGCATATTTTTCAACCGAAGAGATAAATAAACCATGCATACAATATTTAACACAAAAAGATTTGCAATTATGAACTGCAAATCTTTTTGTATTAGCATTAAAAATAATCTTGCATCAATTTATTCATCCAATCTGGAACACTAACATTTTCCCTTGCATCAAAAGCAGCAATATATGGTTTTATATCTAAAATAGCCGTTTGATCATTAGCATCTAATCCTTGCACAGTCATAACATTATTTTCAATGGACAATATTTCAACAGTAGTAATTCCAATAGGGTTTGGACGATACTTTGTCCGTTGCGCAAAACATCCTTTTTCATCTAAATCACTTAGTCCCCTTGGCTTTCTAGCCCACGACTCGTTATTTTCTTCCTGGAAATCATTCATATAAAAAATAACAATTGCATGATAGTAATCCTCAAGGCCAGCTAATCCTCCAATATACTCTGGATATATATTAATGTTAGAAATAATACTTCACCAATTTTCACCATATTAATATGACTCATTTTTTCCCCTTCTTTATGCAGCATTATTTACTTCCTTACCTTAATAATGAACGTCGTCGGCACCATCCTAGCTTTATATAAAGAATAATACTTCGTAGAAGGCTCCGCTAGTTCTTCATCAAACGAGCTAGCTGGTTTGGGTTCTTCTATTCTCTCAATTGTAAAACCAACTCTATTTAACTCATTTATGTATGTACTCATTTTTCGCTTATATAATGTCGCTTGTACATCTTCCCCTTTAAATGTTTCAAACGTAATAGGAGTTTCTTCATGATAAGAGGAATTTAAAACAATCTCCTCTGTTCCGTACAGTAAGTTTGAATATATCGGATGCTCCCAGCTAAAAATAAAGCTTCCACCTGGCTTTAAATATGAATACATAAGCTCTAATGTTTTTTCTAAATTTGAAGTCCAACCTAATGCATAGATGGAATATACAATGTCAAAATACTCTTTCGGAATTTCCACTTCTTCTTCCATTGCTCCACATATTAACTTTGGATCCCAGCCCTTTAACGTTTCATGTGCCGTTTCAATTTGTGTACTTGAAAGATCAATTCCTCTGCCCCATGTTCCACCATATATTGCAATGAGTGTCCACTCCCACATCCAATATCAAGAACCTTTTTATTTCTGATTGAATCAAATAGATGAATTTCATCTTCAGACGCTGTATACGGGCCGTATTTTGGTAAACAATCAACTTGAAAGAAATATGGTGCAACTGTATCCCAACACTTTTTATTTAAAGCTAACATTTGTGTGCCTTCCATATCCTACATTCCCCCAACCGATTTTTTCTTCTCATAATAAATTACACATTATAACCCGATCTTCCTTTTCTCTTCGCTCGGTAATTTTTCACTTTTGCAATTGTACCGCACGCTCTTCCGCCTTCTTCCCCAGCATACATACCGCACCATCTTTTACTTCCATTACGCGAATGATCATAAAATACCCAGCGACAATCTGGACAGGCTTTTAACCTTCCCCACGACTTTTCTTGAATCGCCATTAAAACAATACTCAATACTTTTGTATACACATTCTCTTCTTGCACCGGTTCATATGTAACACTTTTCATATCTCCCTTTATATGTACATGAAATGGGTATTTTTCTAACCATTTTTGCAACGATCCTTCGCCTTCAATTGTTAACCGGATGTCTTCTCGAAAACTTTTCAATTCATCTATTGTATGAAATGAAAACTCTTCATGAAAATATTTTTTCATAAATTGCTTTATATCACCTTCTGTTTGTAGCAAATCAATTGGCTCTCTCGTATCGTTTGGTATTTTCCATGTATTTAAAAATTCCCGAATATATTCTAATTCATGTGGTGCATTCTGATTCAATTCCATTCACCTTCTTCTTAAAATTTACTTTTTTCTGACTTTATGTATAATTATAATATAAAATAGTTAACCATCAATTAATTTTACCGGTTACAAAATTAGGAGGAGTTCTATGAAAAATTTCTCAATACCGATACGTTTCATGCTTATTTCTTCATTTTTTATGTCTTTTGGTTATTTTGCGGTATTTGCATTTTTAGCTATTTATCTATTAAATTTTCTCCACTTTTCAGCCATGCAAGTCGGAACAGTTTTGACGGTTATGACAATCACATCAAGAGTTATCCCTTTATTCTCAGGATTAATCGCGGACAAAATAGGCTATATCATTATGATGATAGCTGGATTATTTTTAAGAGGAATTGGGTTTATTGCTTTAGGAATATACTCTGATTTCTATACAATTTCTATTTCTTCCGCACTTATTGGCTTTGGAACTGCATTTTACGAACCTGCTGCTCGCGCTATATTTGGCTCACAACCAGCTCATATGAGAAAAAATTTATTTACATATTTAAACCTTAGTTTTAATTGCGGTGCAATAATCGGACCAATCGCAGGAGGTTTTTTACTCTTACTCGATCCGATTTATGCTTTCTCTCTAACAGGATTTCTTATGCTGATATTCGCTTTAATCTTTTACTTACTAAAAAACCACTTCCAAGTTTCTACTGAAAACACGTCTATTACATTAGGAATACAGGCAATTTTACAAAACAAATCTTTCCTTCTGTTTTCATTTATCATGATTTTCTTCTATATTATGTTTACTCAGCTTACTGTCGCACTTCCACTTCATATGAAAAACATTAGTCATAGTAATCAACTTGCTACACTAGTTATTACGATAAATGCAATAACAGGCGTCATATTTATGGTATTATTCCGAAAACTATTTCACAAACACAACACCCTTTCGATTATTAAATACGGTGTTTTATTAATGAGTATTTCCTTTTTACTCATTCCTTTATTTCAAGACCCATATTGGCTATTTATTTGTGTAATTTTATTTACAATCGGTGAAACACTCGTATTACCTAACGCTGATATCGCTATTGCAAATTACAGTAACGAATCGTATACAGCTACTTACTTCGGATTTTATCAACTATCACTCGCATTTGGTTTTATCATCGGTAATTATACCGGTACATCTTTTACATCCAACTTAAACGGAATGTATACACCATGGCTTATTTTCGGCGGAATAGGACTTATTGGCTTTATTTCACTACATATTTTAAATATTAAAAAAGGGGTCTCTAAAGGGGATATATTCCTATCTAATGATACGAAACATCTTTAACATATTACAATTGAGATGGTACCTTTAGACAAGCGACCTATAATAAAAAAATTCGACCATCATGTTTGACAGTCGAATCTTTTTATTTTTCATATTCAAGGTGATTATGTCTTTTACAACCAAATAAATAACAAGCCCCTATATGATAAGTTTCAAAGTATAACCCTGGAACATATCCAGATTTGATACGTTCTTTCATTTTTTTATAACAATTATTCTCTTCTATATATTCCTCAATTAACTCTTTCTTATCGTTTTCTGTCCAGTTTTCTTCTATTTCTTCGTTCTTAACATCTTCTATTTCCACTTTCTTCTCTTCAATAGATTCCCGTATAACTTCATATATACGCGAGAAATCATTAGCTTTATATAGAGCATAAACAAATCTACCGATCCAATTGGGACTTTTCCAGTATTCTTTGTATCCCTTTTCGAACCATTCAATTGCCTTCTCGTTAATGTTCAAGTAACTACCTCCGAAATAAATGAATTCAACTATTCCATATTATAATTTTAAAATGTAAAAATTGTAATTTCCATAAAAAATAAGTTCGCTTCGTATTAAGTTCTTTCTCCTGTCTACATTTAATCATAAATTTGAATATCCAATTCGTAATGAATTTAGCATAGGCTTTTACAACACCACATAAAATTAAGCGCTGTCTCCAATATGTTTCCTTATTTATAATTGGTACAGTAAATCCATTAAAGTTCTGCTATAACAACAAAAGAGGGATACCAATTCATATGTGAATTGGTATCCCAAATTAATCTATTTTTAATATCTCCCTACCGTCAACAAAACCGGTTACGATGCATGTTCATCTTTCTTCTTCTTCAACAGCGCTCTCTTCTTCATCGCCTTCGTTAAGTATCCACCTTTAAACGAACGGATTTCATAAGAAGACATAAACGCTTTCGGTGCAATTTCATTAATAATTTCTAAAAGCTCTTTCTCTCTCGAACGCTTTGCAACGATATCTAAGCGATAACGTATAGAATTAATTCCTTCACCTTCAAATACTGTAACGCCAAATCCACAGTGACGTAATTCATCTACTAATTCATTACAACGGTCTAGTAAACTAACTTGATACGTAATATATCCAATTGCTAATTTATTCTCTATATAACCGCCTAATAATAGTCCCGCACTAAAGCCAATGACGTAGGCGACAATGTTCATCCAATTTGATAAATCTTGAAACACAATCCCTAAACTGACAATGTAAATAGCACCTTCTAACAATCCTACACCAGCAGCGGATCTTGTTTGATTCTTTACAAGCAAAATCGTACGGATTGTTAAAACTGGAACATAAATAATTTGAAGCACAAAAATAAGTAACGCTTGTAACATTGGTATCCACCTCTTTCGTAAATTCTTTTGTCATGATAACATACATAAGCTTTAGAAATCGATGGGTTTTTAAATTTTTTTTTAATTTTTTTCATACTATTGAAATGCCTCAAAAATAAGCGTATTATGTTTGGCGTAAATCCGATAAATACCAGTAAATCACTCGTATTATCTCATTTATTTTTAAACGCGAAAAAGGAACCTGATTAGGTCCCTTTCCTCATAACTCTATGTTTTTCGAAGCATGTTCTCTTTGTTTCTCTTCTTCTTTTACTAACTGCATATTTGCATAGGCTAAATTCGCAATCATTAAAAAGTGTCCACCTAATATTCCAGTACCAAATGCCCACATTTCCATTTCATGCTCAATTTCAAACATAATGATAGCCCCTAATATTGCGGCCGCAAATCGGTTTAAAACTCCTAATCCAGGAGCCTTTTCTTTCATCACAATACTTCTTCCTAATTTCTCAACTCTGCGAGCTAATAACCAAAGACAGTATGCACTTACAGCTAATCCAATACCGAATCCTGTCACTTGTTTTCCAAACGGAGTAACCGCCCACATTAGTAGTAAACCACTAAAGATCGTATACAATTGTACTCGATATACACGTAAGGCTACTTGAATCAAAATATCCGCTCCTAATTTCACATTTTATTATGTGCTAGAAGAAAAGCAGCAACTTACACAGTTGCTGCTTTCTCTTGTTCTTGTTCCATTTTTTGAATTTCAACACGTTTAATTTGATAAGCATCTTTTTCTAACACTTTAAATTCATAGCCTTCTGCTTCAACGCATTGTCCTTCTTCGATTTCATGATTTTGCATCATAATCCATCCACCGATTGTATCCACATCGTCTTCTTCAATGTGTAATCCAAACAAATCTTTCACTTCTGTGATAAGCACTTTCCCATCAACAATTTTATGATACTCGTTCACATGCTGAATTGGTGGTGCTTCATCTTCATCATATTCATCACGAATTTCGCCGACGATTTCCTCCAATATATCTTCAAGCGTTACAATTCCAGCTGTTCCTCCGTACTCATCATATAAAACAGCCATTGGAATTCGCTTCTTCTGCATTTGCAGTAATAAATCATGAATTGGAGTTGTTTCCATCACTTCAATAATCGGACGCATATACGTGCGAATCGATGATAAATCTTCTTGATCGTTGTTCATATATCGAATAAAGAAATCTTTTACATTGACCATACCGATAATATCATCTTTATCTTCTCCAAAAATCGGATAACGTGTGTATCGTTCATTTTGGATTACTTTCATGTGTTCTTCTACTGAATCTTCAAGATAGAAACCAACGATTTCTGTACGCGGTACCATGATTTCTTTCGCAATGCGATTATCAAATTCAAAGATATTATTTACATACTTGTATTCAGCTTGATTAATTTCTCCACTTTCGTAGCTCTCTGAAAGAATAAGACGTAACTCTTCTTCTGTATGAGCTACTTCATGTTCAGAAGCTGGTTTTAAACCGAATAAGCCAGTTATAACACGAGCTGAACCGTTCAATACCCAAATAAATGGATACATGATTTTATAGAACATCATTAACGGAGCTGCCAATAACAACGTTACTTGTTCAGCCTTTTGAATTGCCATCGTTTTCGGAGCTAATTCCCCTACGACAACGTGTAAATACGTCATTAGCATAAAAGCAAGGCCAAACGTTAATACTGATGAGATAGAAGGATTTATGTTCCATTTCTCAAATAACGGGTGTAATAACTTTTCTATCGTCGGTTCACCTAACCAACCAAGTCCCATCGCTGTAACTGTAATACCTAATTGACAAGCAGATAAATATTCATCTAAATTTGTTGTTACCTTTTTCGCTGCTAAAGCACCGCGTTTCCCTTCCGCAACAAGCTGATCAATACGACTTGAACGTACTTTTACAATCGCAAACTCTGCTGCTACGAAAAATCCAGTAAATGCGATTAAAATCGCAACCATGACTAAATTAAATATTTCCAATGAATCCCCTTAGTTAAAAAACTAAGGTGTCCACCTCCTGTATACTATAATGTTTTCTTATTTGTTCGTTAGAAAACATAGCCCGATACAAAAATTAAAGAGGTCGGATTTCACTTATTCTATAATAATAGAGCAAGTGTTTGTATTAAAGCTGTCGTTTGACCTGATAAAGATTTCGATATTTTTTCACGTTGTGAATCAGTCAATTCATCTAAAAGAGGCTTTAACTCCGTTAGCTCTGCTTCTAATCTATGAATATGGTCTGTCACTTCATTCACCTGTTTCGAAACGTGTTCATTGATACCGAGCAGCTTCTTCTTCTCCTCGATTTTCTCTTTAATCTCACAAAGCGGCATATGCATTTCTTTGCACTTTTCAATAAATTGTAACGTCTCAAATGCTGTTTCGTCGTAATAGCGATAATTAGATTGAGATCGCTCCGCTTTTAAGATACCTAGATTCGTATAATAATCAATCGTTCGTTTCGACACGTGAGCCATGAGAGCCAACTGTCCGATTCGATACACCTTCCCAACGATCTTCCCCCCTTGTTTATATTACTACCATCATACAATACATAAACTGTACAGTCAAACGTGACGGTTTATTATTCAATACGAGTAATCTGCAGCTATACAAAAGAATTACTAAACTATTACCTAATCACTACATAGCCCGCACCTTTTAACCTTTCTTATTTAAAAGCATATCCTACTAATAATGATTACTTGTACAGGAGGAGATTGACATAAAAAAGACTATCATTTCTCATTTTTATAACGAAGAGTACTTACTTCCTTGGTGGCTTATGCATCATACAAAAATATTGGATCACGGCATATTAATTAATAGAGGCTCTACAGATCGTTCTGTTGAGATATGCAAATTACTCGCTCCCCACTGGGAAGTACGAGATTCTAGATTTCTTGAGTTTGATCCAACTAATACTGATATTGAAGTGATGGAAATTGAAAGAGAAATTTCAGGCTGGAAAATCGTTTTAAATACTACGGAATTATTTTGTTGTAATAATAAAGAAGAGTTTTTCTCATCTCTTCATACGCTAGGACAAAATATGTATGCGATTAGAATGATTTTAATGATAGATAGCCATAAGTACAATTATTCTAAGCCAAGATATTCTATCCCATTAGTAGAACAACGATACCACGGTGTCTTCCCTTACAACCCAAAACTGGGATGTGCCTAGAGATTTATTCACATTCATCTAGATGGTGCATATTTACCTGGTAGACATTATTCGCGGCACGGGAATATAGTTTATGACTACCCTTCATTTATTTTAAAATTTTATTTTAGCCCTTGGAATGAACAGTCAAAGGCAAGAAAATTACAAATTACACCTACCCTTTCAAAAATGGGTGTTCAAATGGGACTCCAAACTCATTATGGACAATCTCCTGAGGAACTCGAAACCCGTTTTTTAGAGCTTAGTAACGTAACACAAGACCTTCGTAATCATCCTGAATATCAAGAATTATTCCCAAAATTCAAACCGTGATGTTATACGCACTGACATACTTTCACACAATTCCTCCTACTTAGCAAAAAATATAAAACCATTCGCATAAAATATGAATACTGTAATTACTATAACTTTTTATTTTAGGAGGACAAAATGAAAGCTGTTATTCTTGCTGGTGGATACGGTACAAGGATTGGGGAAGAGACACATTTAAAACCAAAGCCAATGATTGAAATTGGTACGAAGCCTATTCTATGGCACATTATGAGTCTGTTTAGTCATTACGGTATTACTGAATTTATTATTTGCTTAGGTTATAAAGGCTATGCAATTAAAGAGTTCTTTCTAAATTACAACTTACACATGTCAAATTTCACAATACATTTAAGCGACAACACAATCACTAGCCATTCTCATCGTATAGAACCGTGGAAAATTACATTAATCGATACCGGTATAAATACCGAAACGGGTGGACGAGTTAAAAAGATACAAAATTATGTCGGAGACGAACCTTTTTGCCTCACTTATGGCGATGGATTAAGTAATGTAAATATAAAAGAACTTATCGCATTCCATAAAAAACATGGAAAAATGGCTACTGTTACAGCCGTACAACCTCCCGGTAGATTTGGTTCTCTCGTTTTAGATAAACAATCTGTCACATCATTTCAAGAAAAACCACTAGGTGATGGCGGTTGGGTTAACGGTGGATTTTTTGTATTAAATCACGATATTTTCAATTACATTAGTGGAGACAAGTCTGTATTTGAAACAGACACTTTAGTTCAGTTAGTAAATAAAAACGAATTGGAAGCATTTCAACATACTGGTTTTTGGCATCCTATGGATACATTACGTGATAAAAATAAATTAGTCGAGCTATGGGAAAATAATAACGCTCCATGGAAGGTCTGGTAATATGACTTCATTATCTTTTTGGAATAAGAAAAAAGTATTTATTACAGGACATACTGGCTTTAAAGGCTCATGGCTCACCCTTTTTTTAACTTCTTTAGGCGCAGAAGTAATCGGTTATTCTTCTCACCCTCCATCACTCCCGTATCTTTTCGAACAATGTAACGTAGCAAAAGAGTGCACTACAGTGAAAGGTGATATTACAAATTACGATGTATTATTACATGCTATCAAACAGTACCAACCAGATATAATTTTCCATTTAGCTGCTCAGCCACTCGTTACCTCTTCCTATGAAAAACCTATTGATACATTTAAAACGAATGTTTTAGGTACTGTTCACGTATTAGAAGCAGCAAAACACGTCGAAAGCGTACGTGTCATTATTAATGTTACAAGTGATAAATGCTATGAAAATGATGGGAGTGGCGATCGAGCATTTGTAGAAGCCGATCGTTTAGGTGGCTATGACCCATACAGCGCTAGCAAAGCTTGCGCTGAATTAGTTGCAACATCTTATCACAAATCTTTCTTTCACACGAATACTACTTCACTTGCTTCTGTAAGGGCAGGTAACGTAATCGGTGGTGGTGATTGGGCAGAAAACCGATTATTTCCAGATATCATTCGTGCGTATTTACAGAATGATACATTAAGTATTAGAAACAAAAACGCCATTCGCCCGTGGCAACACGTATTAGATCCTTTACATGGTTATATCCTTCTAGCTGAGAAACTTTGGCATCACACTGAGTATGCAGAAGGATGGAATTTCGGACCAATTAATGAACCTAACAGAAGCGTTCATGATGTCATCCAATCTGTAATAAAATTATGGAATAAACCACTAACAATCCTTTCTCCCACTACAAATACTCCTTATGAATCACCTATTTTAACACTCGATAGTACAAAGGCTATAAGTAAGCTCGGTTGGACTCCTAAGCTATCCACAGAAAACTCTATTGCTTGGACTGTTGAATGGTACAAAAAATATGCAGCAGGCGAAAACATAGAATCCTTCACAAGAGAACAAATCGATGCATTCAAAAATTTATAAGGTGGCTATAAAATGGAACAAAAAACATGCCGTTTTTGCGACTCATTGCTAAAGGATACTTTTATAGATTTAGGCGTTTCTCCTCTCGCTAACTCATTTGTAGCTCCAGAAAACTCATATAAAATGGAACCTTTTTATCCACTTCATACATTTGTTTGTAGCTCTTGTTTACTTGTACAGTTAGATGAATTTGAATCTCCTCACAATATTTTTCACGACTATTTATACTTCAGTTCTTACTCCTCAAGTTGGCTACAGCACGCGAAACAATACGTAGAAATGGCAATTGAGCGGTTCCATTTAACGAAACATTCGCAGGTAATTGAAATCGCAAGTAACGATGGGTATTTATTGCAATACTTTCAAAAAGAAAATATCAATACGTTAGGAATTGAGCCAGCAAAAAATGTAGCGGAAATCGCTATCCAAAAAGGAATTCCTACGAATGTAAACTTTTTCAGAAATGACTTAGCAAAAGAGCTTCCACAAGCGGATTTAATCATCGCAAATAACGTGTTAGCACATGTTCCAAACTTACATGATTTTGTCGCTGGCCTAAAAACATTATTAAAACAAGATGGCACCATTACAATTGAATTTCCTCACCTATTAAATCTCATTTCCTTTAAACAATTTGATACAATCTATCATGAGCACTTCTCCTACTTTTCACTTATAAGTCTCCAAAAAATTTTAGCTCATCATCATTTACAAATTGTTGATGTAGAAGAACTTTCAACGCACGGTGGTTCATTGCGTATTTTTATAAACCATCTAAGTGCCCAATCCACTATCCATTCCAATGTTACAAAATTAATCCAAAAAGAAGTCGATCACGGACTAGATACATTAGATCGCTATCTCCTTTTTTCGAAACAAGTGGAGCAATTAAAAATAGATATTTTGAAGTTTTTTATCGAAGCAAAAGCTTTAAACAAAGAAGTTATCGGCTACGGCGCTCCCGCTAAAGGAAACACCCTTTTAAATTATTGCGGGATAGGAAAAGAATTTCTAGCTTATACGGTAGACAAAAATCCTCATAAACAAAATCTCCTTTTACCAGGAACTCGTATTCCAATAAAATCTCCAGAAGAAATGAAACGTACAAAACCTGATTATATTCTTATACTTCCTTGGAATTTGAAAGACGAAATTATGAAGGAATGCTCTTTCATTCGTGAATGGGGCGGTAAATTTTTAGTGACGGTTCCAGAAGTTGAGGTGATCGAACTATGAAAAAAATCCTTGTAACAGGCGGTAGTGGATGGATTGGTAAATATATTGTACATTCACTTATACAAAAGGGTTATGAAGTTCACGCCACTTATAATAAAAATAAGCCTTCTCACCTTTCCTGCCATTGGCATAAAGTAAACTTGCTTTGCGATGAAGAAGTAAGAAAACTCATATACGACATTAAGCCTAGTCACCTTGTTCATTTAGCTTGGGAAGCAGTGCCGCCCAAATGCTATGTATCCATCAATAATTATTATTGGCTCCAGTCCAGTATTTCTTTAATCCAACACTTCACAGCATGCGGTGGAAAGCGCGTCGTCGTTGCAGGTACTGGTGCGGAGTATGAATGGTTTAATGGCGTATTATTTGAAGATTCACCGCTTCTTTCCTATAAAACCCCGTATTCATTATGTAAAAATGCACTGCACTCCTGGCTACAAACGTATGCACAACAAACCAGTCTCAGCATTTGTTGGGGCCGAATTTTTCATATGTATGGCCCTTACGAACAAGGTAATCGGCTCGTTTCTAACATTATCAACTCCTTATTTAAAAACGAGGAAGCACTATGTACACACGGAAAACAATCAAGAGACTTTCTCCATGTGAGTGACGTCGCTGACGCTCTCGTAACATTATTAAACTGCAACGTTACAGGTTCAATAAATATCGCATCTGGTCAATCTGTACAAATTAAAGAATTAGCTTCGATCATTGCTAAAAAAATCGGAAAAGAAAATTTAATTAAACTAGGTGCTATCCCTTTCCCGAAAGATGAACCTTTATTCGTCGGCGTTAATGTGGAACGTTTAAAAACTGAAGTAAACTGGAAACCAACATACGATCTAAATACTGGAATTGAAGAAACAATTTTATGGTGGGAATCATTTATAAAAAAGCATGACGATACGCATCACTAAAACGTAAATCCTTCGTACCTCTCGCTAATTCCTTATACCATTCTTCCAATCTTTCAGGCGTAATAATATGGTGCGTCCCCATTCCTGCATGCTTACTACCTTCAGAAAGAGTCGGACCAATTTGTAATTTTCTCTTCCTCATCGCGTCATTCCAAGGACTAAATCCAAACCATGCAATACAAGCAAGAGGTGGGTAATTCATAAATTTATGTGCAGTTAAATGCCTTCCAACAGTGTAACTTCCATGTTCATTATTATGAATGAATCTACCTCTTCTCCATAATCTCCAATCTTCCGGTAAGTAACCGTGAAATCGCTGTTTCATTAAAGGCATATCATACCTAAGTTCTGGATAACTATAGTCAGGATTATCGACCATGATAAGCCCTTCCAGCCAGTACATCTTTCCTCCCATTTCATTAAGCGATTTCCAAAATTGTTTTTTATCTTGAACACAAAGAAACTCGGTCGTATTTAAAATCATTTTCCAACCTTTTAATTCTTGTTCTACATGCATTACTTCACGGTCAGTTGCTAACGCATCAAATTCTGGATGTGCAGAATCTCGCACTTCCCAATGTGGTGCGAATTTTTTACAAATCTCAACAGAACGATCTGTTGAACCTTTATTAATTAAAATGCCATGATCAAACAGTTTCGTATGATGCATAAGCCACCACGGCAATAAATACTCCTCATTGTAAAAGTGAGATATAACGGTTGTAGTAATATAAATCTCCTCCTCTTTCTCTATCAATCTACTTTTTCATCCTACTCTTAATATACTTATCAGTTATGTAAAAGGTTTCTCTTATATTAAAAATATGTTTTTCTACTATTAATCAATGTTTGCTTTAGTAACCATCCTTTTGATTTAAACCACCTACCTGTTTTCCTGAAAAATCCACTTCATATAATGACTAACATACAGTTGCATAACAATATATCGCATAAACCCTTCAATAAACTGAAGATTAAGTTATAATATTATTATAAAAGCAGAAGGAGGAATATGCATATGTACTACAACACTTCATTCGAAAACGATCAACCTGTAGGCCGTCTATAAACTAAGACGGGCATTCATATAACAAGTGCATTATGCCTCGTCTTAGGGAATATGTCATAACCCTAAAAATAGACGGAGGTACTTCAAATGAAACAAACAATTTTAGGAGCTATATGCTTATCACTAGCTGCAAGTATTTGGGGTGGTATGTACGTCGTTAGCAAATATGTACTCGATTATATCCCACCACTTACACTCGTTTGGCTACGCTTTATTATCGCTTTCGTTGTTTTATATATGATTTTAAAAATAGCTGAGAAAAAACAAAAGAAAAAAGTAACCATTTCCAAAAAAGATTGGCTACTATTCGCTTGGATTGGATTTATCGGATATTTCATTTCGATTACATGTCAATTCATCGGTACAAAATTATCCGACGCTCATACAGGCTCTTTAGTAACATCAGCTACACCTGCATTTATGGTTATATTTGCAGCGCTCATTTTAAAAGAAAAACTAACTGCTCGTAGACTTTTATCTACTATAATAGCGACAATTGGTGTCATTATCGTAATCGGATGGGATATTGAAATTGGCTCCTATTTTATCGGTACAATTATTTTAGTTGGGGCTGCTATTACATGGGCTTTACTGTCCATTTATGTAAAAATCGCTTCAGCCCGATTTTCATCTTTAGTTATTACAACGTATGCGATATTCTTTTCACTCTTTTTCATTACACCTTTTATGATATGGGAATTACAATCAACCTCTATCGAAGCAATAAATACGTACGTAATATTAGGCATATTATATTTAGGAATCGTCTCAACGGCAGGTGCATTTTTCCTTTGGAATAAAGGATTAGAATTAATGGACGCAAGCATAGGTTCATTGTTTTTCTTCTTCCAACCTATCGTTGGTTCAATACTTGGCTGGCTCTTATTAAACGAGACGTTAAGCAGTAACTTTTTCATTGGTGGTATTCTTATTATATGCAGTGTTATCATTACTACGTTTGAAAAGCGAACGTAGTATAAAAAACAGGAAGAGACTTAGTCTCTTCCTGTTCGTATTATTGGATCTTGATCATGGAATCCAATACAAATTGGTATATTGCTTTGCACTTCACTACATACACGCATAAAACTACATACTGTTCTTGCAATTAAATATAAAGTTATACCGATTGCTTTTTCATTTGTATCAAAACCATTTTCAGCATACATATCCGCTAATTCTACAGACCTCGGCCCCTCTATATCATATGTCCATTCAGATGCCCAATCATCATCCTCTTCTTCAAGTGGAACATATTCCTCACAAATATAAAACTGACTATCCCATTCATTCTCGAGATCATACTCAAAATAAATTGCCTTTGCTTCTTCACTTTCAGCAACTGCTAATGTTTCTCTCAAACCTATTCTCATACTCTTTTCGTATGAATCTAATTGAATCAATTTAATTCGCTCGGCATGCATACCTGATGCTAACATGCTACAAATATCATAATACTTCACTTCTATTTACTCTACTGATAACGAAAATATATCCTCTTGCATCTCTTCTAAATACTGAAATATATCCACACTAACTACTCCTCACTCCTTACGCACTCCAATGCGCGGGACGGGACAACAATTTCGGCAATTTCGTATGTTTATCCCCTTTCGCCGCATTAATTTGGACTTGCGTAAGAAAAATACTATTCGTAAAATCTGCTCCTCTAATATCTGCATCACGCAAATCTGCTCCAATGAGATCAGCTCCGCGTAAGTCTGTACCATTAAGGTTAGCCGCAATTAAATAAGCCCCTCTTAAATTGGCTCCTTGTAAATCTCTCTTTTTTAGATTCGCTCCCATTAGGTCTGCCCCTCGGTGACTAATCCTTTTCTTACTTGTAGAATTCATTTCCTTCCAGACTAGTTCACTCGTTTCCAGAAGGAGAACATTCACTTCCGCTCGGTGTAATGGCACATTTACTTTCATTAACTCATCTACACTTAAATTCGAAAGGCGTTCCGTCTCTTCAATCGCTTTACTAAGCTCATGATGAATTGTTTGCGTCGCCTTTAAAATAATCGCCTCATTCAAATACCAAAGCATTTCATGAAGCTGATGCATAACCGGAAAAGCATCGTACATTTTCCTTGCATGCTTAGCATCTTCCCGCCAACCAATCCCTTTAAACGTAACTTGAGAAATCTTCTGCCCAGCACCGAAACATTCAAATACTGTACAGCCTTTATAACCATTTCCTCTAAGATTTTTATGTATACTACATTTATAATCTGATTGTAAATTGGAACATGGTTTACCACCATCTTTATTCACTGCGAAATCTACTGACGCTGCGAACGGTAATGCTACACAGCATAAACCAAAACACTTTTCACAGTCTGCTTTTAAACTATTGTGATTTACATCCTCTTCTACATGAAAATAATCGTTATTATTAGTCAAAATATATACCCCCAGTTGCCTTTCAACTATTCCATAATAATCCAACTATAGTAAATTATCAAATTTAAAATAAACGGACATATTTCATTTCAAACAACAACATAATCCTTTTATTTCTTTTCAATAAAAAAAGACTTCCACTACACTATCAATTATAATTAAATTAAGAACTTTCAAATAACAAGGAGGATTACTATGGCATTAGAAATGAAAACCAACTGTCAAATTTGCGATCAATCGCTCGAGTCAAATTCTGAAGCATACATTTGCGTATATGAATGTACATTTTGCGCACCATGTACAGAAGAAAGACAAAACGTTTGTCCAAACTGCGGCGGCGAATTAGTACGTAGACCGAAAAAGAAACAATAAAAAAGCACTTCTTCTTATAATATTAAACTAAGTTTAATACAGTTACTTTTTCACGTGTCATAGACTCAAGACTCTTGTGAATACCTTGTATGCCCATACCTGAACCTTTTACACCAATGCATGGGAAGTGGTCAGGACCGCCCTCTGTACGTCCGTTAGTTTGAACAGAAACAGTGTCGATTATATGATGCTTTTTATAAATAATTCAAATCTCCTAGGACAAGCATCCGTTTCGTATTTGTAAAAAGCTTAATATATTACTAATAGCTCATACTAATAGCTAATTGATAAGATGGGAGATGTTTTTTTGTCTGAACGTTGTAAGAAGTGCGGACATAGACACTGTAACTGTAGATGTCATAAAGAATGCAAAACATGCGTACAGAAGGTTGTTATCGAGGGAGCACCAAGTGTATTTTCACCGGCTTTCGGTAATTTTTATCAGACTAACTTTGTCACATTAGTCAGCAACCAGCCTATGCCTTGGAATGCTACTGGGCAGACAGCTGGTGGATTAAATCTAGATCCTGATGGAGTGACTATCCATGTTGTTCAAGCTGGGGCATATTATATTGAATATTATGTAAGTGTGAATTATGATCCCGGTGTTCCTGGCGGTGACAGGGATTTGGGGATATTCATAAACGGGGTGGAAGTTCCCAATAATCAAACGCGATTTGGCGTTACTGATAACGAAGCTGATCGCAATGTTTGTGCCACTGTTTCTGGTGGTGCTATTGTGTTCATCCCAGCTAATGCTACTGTTCAATTGAGAAATGTATTAGATGAAGTTATAGACACTTGTGATGGTCGAAAACTTGCAGCATCAATTAATTTGATTAAATTATCCTGATATTACACTTTTAAAAATAACAGTAATTGGAGACATGATGAATAGTCTATAAGTTGTAAAAGCACCCTAAAATGGGTGCTTTTATTTTTTGCAAATATACCTGCGGTTTCCATATATACCACATAACGATTTATTATGTACACTAAGAAAAGGCATTCCTCACCTTATTTTTTGAAAAGGGTGTTATAAGTGACCGCATCCTAATTCTTCCATACGAAGAACATGAATAAACAACTCAAGTTAAACATTTAAAAACTTAACACACACAGGCTCTGGTACAACAACATCAGATTGTAAAAGTGTTAACTTTCCTGTAGATTCATTTCTTGAAAATAGTACAAGATTATGTGACTTTTCATTTGTAGCAACAAGGAACTTTTCAGTAGGATCTAATACAAAGTCCCTTGGCCAATTCCCTTCTGTGGATGTATGTTCAACGAATGTAAGCTGGCCTGAGTTTTGATCCACACTGAAAACAGCGATACTATTATGACCACGATTAGCTGCATACACAAAACGGCCGTCAGAAGAAATATGAATAGCACTCCCTTGACTGTTTCCATCAAATTCTTCTGGAACAGTAGAAATATACTGTAATTCTGTAAAAGCCCCTTCCTCTGAATTATATGTTAACACAATAACCTCTGAACTCAGCTCAGTCATCACATAGGCGTATTTTCCATTTGGATGAAAAGTAATATGCCTCGGACCACTTCCTGGATTTACAGATAAGCTATTCACTTCTGTTAATGCACTATCTTTTATTTCATATGTAATTAATTTATCAATTCCTAAATCAACACCCACCACATATTTTTCATCAGGAGTATATCCCGCGTAATGTGCATGTGGTTTTTCTTGTCTTTCTTTATTTGGACCTGAACCTTCATGTACCATAATAGATGCGGCAGGATTTACAGTTCCATTTTTTTCATTTACTACGAAAGACTCAATCGTTCCTTTATGGTAATTCGCTGTAACTACCGTATGATTTCCACTATCAACACTAATATGACAAGGAGAAGCCCCTTCTACTACTTGTCTGTTTTTTGCCTGAAGTTCTCCAGTATGACTATCAATTGAATAAGCAGCTACACCACCAGTTTCTCCTTCTTTAACAACAGAATAGAGATATTCATTATTTCGGTTAATCGTTACATATGTAGGATTATCCAGCTTGGCCGCAAGTGTTACATTACTAATTCTTTTCGCTTCTGTGTTTAAAGTAAACTTATATATTCCTTCACTATTTTCTTTCGTGTAAGTTCCAACATATCCAATAAACTCTTTGTTATCCTTCATTTTCATAACCCTCTCCCTATAGTTTTTGTTCATCATACTTCTTACTAAGTAGCCTTAAACTATTTATATTGAAAGAATATCCTAAAAAATCGGAGTACCTCTTTATACGTTACCATATTTTCTTGCTAAATAGCCTTTAAACCCATTTTTTTTGATAAGCTGCTATACTTTCATATTCTTCTTCTAAATGACGGGACAAACGAATATAAATCGGCGTTAAATCTTTATATTTTTTCACACTTTCCATATTTGGCTCATGATAGAAATTTGCACCTACCATTTCAGCAACTACGTCTAATGTATTTACTTCACCTAAGCTATATAAACCAAGGATAGCAGCTCCTAAGCAAGAGCTTTCGAAACTTTCAGGAACATATACATCTTGATGAAAAATATCCGCCATCATCTGTCTCCAAAGTTCCGACCTTGCAAAACCACCTGTCGCTTGAATTTTTTTCGGTTCGCCAATTAGCTCTTTTAAAGCGAGAAGAACGGTATATAAGTTATAAATTACCCCTTCTAAAACAGCACGGATAAGATGTTCTTTCTTATGATGCAATCCAAGTCCAAAGAAAGATCCTCGCGCATTTGCATTCCATAAAGGAGCTCTTTCCCCTGCTAAATACGGATGAAATAATAAACCATCGGACCCCGGATTCACTTTTCCTGCTATTTCAGTAAGCACTTCATATGGATCTTTTCCTAAGCGCTTTGCAAGTTCAATCTCTGAAGTGCCTAATTGGTCACGAGCCCATCTGAAAATCATGCCACCGTTATTAACAGGTCCACCGATTACCCAATGGTCTTCAGTTAGGGCATAACAAAAAATTCTACCTTTTGGATCTGTTACAGGACGATTTGTTACAGCACGTATCGCACCACTTGTACCGATTGTAACCGCAACAACCCCAGGATCTATTGCATTTACACCTAAATTGGATAGTACTCCATCACTCGCCCCTACTACAAAAGGCGTAGAAACAAGTACATTCATCTCTTTTGCAAGTTCTTCATCTAATCCTATTAAGCTGTGCGTTGTTGGAACAAGCTTAGAAAGCTTTTCATCTGTAATTCCTGCAACATGTAGAGCCTCTTCATCCCATTTTAAAGATTTCAAATTAAACATTCCTGTTGCCGATGCTATTGAATAATCAATTACATATTCCTTATATAACTTATAAAAAACATATTCTTTGATCGAAATGAATTTATAACTTTTTGCAAATAATTCTGCCTGCTCATTCTGTAGCCAAACTAATTTCGAAAGTGGTGACATCGGATGAATTGGTGTGCCAGTACGCAAATAAATTTCATGACCATTCATATCATTCTTTATTTTCTCCGCCCAGCTTGCGCTTCTATTATCTGCCCAAGTGATACATCTCGTTAATGGAGTCCCCTCTTCGTCTACAGCGATGACGCTATGCATTGCCGAACTAAAGGAAACACAAAGAATATCAATCGGTTGTACATCACTTGATTGTATAGCTTCTTTAATCGTATGTATCACTGCTTGAAAAATCTCTTCTGGATCTTGTTCTGCTATTTCTGGTGCTGGAGAATATAAAGGATATTCAATCCCGTGGCTTGCAATAACAGACCCATCAATCGAAAACAAAACTGATTTTGTACTAGTTGTCCCAATATCTACACCAATCATATATTTCGAGTTCACTATGTAACCCCTTTCAAAATATTCCTATAACAAAAGAGCACCCACAAAGTTCTTCCTTAAGTGAGAAGGATATTTACATATACATACTTGAGAGCACCATAATTTATACGAAAAAAGACTCGCCCTTATGAGAATTACGTTTTAACAAACTTTACTCTCATAAGGGGGGCCTTTTCCTATCTATTGTGCTATTTTGAAAATGAATCGTTTCTTTATTATATTGCCGTTTTCACGTAATAAGATGCCAAACTCTAGATTAATTTTAAAGGATGAAGTTACATAGAGAGTGGCCCTCTCGTGAAAAAGCAATTGAAAACTTCACTTCATTATAATTTAGGCGCTTTTGCCCAATCCGCAGCAAACTTTTCAATACCTTGGTCTGTTAATGGGTGCATAGCAAGTTGTTCAATTACTTTATAAGGAATTGTTGCAATGTGAGCACCTGCCATCGCTACACGAGTTACATGATCTGGGTGTCTGACAGAAGCCGCAATAATTTGTGTATCTAATTGATGAATATCGAATAATTCAGCAATTTTAGCAACTAATAGTACACCATCTTCAGAAATATCATCTAAACGTCCTAAAAATGGAGAAACGTACGTTGCACCTGCTCGGGCCGCTAAAAGAGCTTGGTTCACAGTGAAAATAAGTGTAACGTTCGTTTTCACACCTTTTTCAGTAAGATAGCGACAAGCTTCTAATCCTGCTAACGTCATCGGAAGTTTTATCGTGACGTTTTTATCGCCACCGTTAATTTTAATTAATTCTTCTGCTTGAGCAATCATTTCTTCAGCTGTAACAGCATCTGGCGTTACTTCTGCCGAAACAGACTCAACTTTAGGTACTGCCTGACAAATTTCTGCGATACGGTCTTCAAACTTAACGCCCTCTTTTGCTACTAAAGAAGGATTCGTTGTAACACCAGCTAAAACTCCAAGTTTATATGCTTTTTTTATGTCCTCAAGATTTGCAGTATCAATAAAAAACTTCATGATTAATTCCCTCCAGTTTTTAAACGTTGATGAGTTACATGTTTAGGATGCCTATCCCGCTATTTGCCGGGCAGTAAGACCCCCACCTCAAAATTCAGCGAAGCAAAGAAGTTAGGTGGGGGTCGGGCTTCCCGTAAAAGCCCGATTGGTGAAGGCTAATAATCAGTGGTGGATAAAGAACCCCCACTGATTAAAGTTTCACTTTATTTCTTTTCTACTGCATGTCCGCCAAATTCATTGCGCAGAGCTGCTACAACTTTCCCTGTAAATGTATCATTGTCTAATGAGCGGTAGCGCATTAATAGAGACATTGCGATAACAGGCGTTGCTGTTTGAAGGTCTAATGCTGTTTCTACTGTCCATTTCCCTTCACCAGAAGAATGCATAACGCCCTTAATTTCATCAAGTTTTGCATCTTTAGAAAATGCATTTTCAGTTAATTCCATTAACCAAGAGCGAATTACTGAACCGTTGTTCCATACTCTTGATACTTTTTCATAATCGTAATCAAATTCACTTTTCTCTAGAATCTCAAATCCTTCACCAATAGCAGCCATCATACCGTATTCAATTCCATTGTGAACCATTTTTAAGAAGTGACCACTACCAGCTTTTCCAGCATATAAGAATCCATTTTCTACAGCTGTATCGCGGAAGATAGGTTCAACGATTTCCCAAGCTTCTTGATCTCCTCCGATCATGTAACAAGCACCATTACGAGCGCCTTCCATTCCGCCAGAAGTTCCTGCATCCATAAAGTGAATGCCATCTTTCTTTAATTGCTCATATCGGCGAATAGACTCTTTATAATGTGAATTACCCGCTTCAATTAAAATATCTCCTTTTGAAAGCAATGGTGTAACCTCATCAATAACAGAATCAACAACAGCATGCGGAACCATAACCCAAAGAATTCTTGGTGATTCTAATGACTGAACAAGTTCACTTAAACTAGATGTACCTGTAGCCCCATACTCTTTCATTTCTTCTACTGCGCTCGTATTTAAATCAAATGCTGCTACTTCATGTTTATGATCAATTAAATTTTTCCCTAAGTTTAATCCCATTTTACCTAAACCAATTAATCCTACTTGCATAATATAATTCCTCCTCAGATTATCTTTTATTAAAAATCCATATCACTACGATTTTGAATACCTTTCAGTATCGATAAATCTAGAAAGGTATTCACAGTCATAGCTTAAGAATTCAATACATTTTGTGTAATGTGAACAACATTTTCTGCCGTAAATCCAAATAGATTCATGACTTCAGCTCCAGTTCCTGAAGCTCCAAATGTTTCAATTGATAATACTTTTCCTTCTTGGCCTACATAACGCTCCCAACCGAGAGATACACCCATCTCAAGAGATACTCGTTTTGTTACAGAAGACGGAAGAACCGATTCTTTATATTCTTGCGATTGACGATCAAATAACTCCCAGCTCGGCATTGCAACGATACGAACAGAAACATGTTCTTCTTCTAATTTTGCTTTCGCACTAACAGCCAATGATACTTCAGAACCTGTCGCAATTAAAATCACATCCGGATTTTCATTTGTTTGTGTTAATACATAAGCTCCTTTAGAAAGATTCTCTATATTCGCTTTCGTTTCATCAAACACCGGTAAATTTTGACGGCTAAGTACTAAAACGACTGGGCCATCCGTTTGCTGTAAAGCATAGGCCCAAGCACTCGCTGTTTCATTTGCATCTGATGGGCGGATAACTGTTAGACCAGGAATTGCCCGAAGAGCTGCCAATTGTTCAATTGGTTCATGAGTTGGACCATCTTCTCCTACAGCAATCGAATCATGTGTAAATACATAAGTAACAGGTAACTTTTGCAATGCAGCAAGTCGAATTGATGGACGAAGATAATCATTAAATACAAAGAATGTACTCACGAAAGGTTTTACTCCTCCATGAAGTGCCAGCCCATTCGCTGCCGCTCCCATTGCATGTTCACGTACACCGAAGTATATATTTCGGCCAGCAAACGATTCTACTGCGTACACTGCTTCACCTTTCATATCTGTCATAGTAGAATGCGAAAGATCCGCACTTCCACCGAAAATAGAAGGAATCGATTTCACATAATGATTAATAGCTTCCCCACTTGCAACACGAGTTGAAATTGTTTTTTCAGTATCAAAGGATAGAATATCATTCGCTTCGATTAAAACCTCACCTGTAATCGCTTTTTCTAATTCATCCGCTAGTGCAGGGTTCACTTCTCTGTATAAGTTAAACTGCTCATTCCAGTCGTTATCTTTTTCAATACCTTTTTGTTTCAGTTCATTAAAATGAGCTTTCACTTCTTCAGGTACAAAGAAATCTTCCTCATAATGCCAACCATACACTTGTTTTGTCGCTGTCGCCTCTTCTACTCCAAGCGGGTTACCATGCGCTTTATTTGTTCCAGCAACTTTTGGACTTCCATAACCTATAATTGTTCTAATTTCTATAAGAGTAGGTTGATCCATATTTTCTTTCGCTAATTGAATGGCTTTTGTAATAGCATCGACATCGGTTCCATCTTCAACTCTTACATATTGCCAATGTACAGATTCTGCCCTTTTCTGAATATCTTCAGAGAAAGCAATGCCTAATTCACCATCAAGTGAAATTTCATTTGAATCATACAGTACAATTAACTTACCAAGTTTCATATGTCCTGCCATTGACATCGCTTCATAAGAGACACCCTCCATTAAATCACCATCTCCAACTAAAGCGTACGTATTGTGATCTATAATAGAGTGACCATTCTTATTAAACTTCGCTGCTAAATGAGCTTCTGCCATTGCCATTCCGACAGCATTGGCAATCCCTTGTCCTAACGGTCCTGTAGTCGCTTCAACTCCAGGAGTATGACCAAATTCAGGATGTCCTGGTGTTTTACTATTTAACTTTCTGAAACTTTTCAAGTCATCAATTGAAACGTCATATCCAGCTAAATGAAGTAGGCTATATAATAGACTAGATCCATGTCCCGCCGATAAAACGAAACGATCACGGTTAAACCATTCTGGGTGACTAGGATTGTAATTTAAATGATTCGCCCATAATGCATAAGCCATCGGTGCTGCTCCCATTGGAAGACCTGGATGACCTGAATTTGCCGCATTAATAGCATCAATCGATAACGTACGAAGTGTATTCACTGCTAATTGATTTATGTTTTGTGCCATAGTAATTGTCCCCCTAAATACCTTCATTAAAGAATGTACTTATTTTTCCGTTTTTTGATCTAACCACCATTTAAATTCACTTTCTTGTAACAGTGCATTAGCCGCATCTGGACCATATGAACCAGACTCATATTCATGAAGTGGCAATAAGTTTTCCTCGAATGCTTCGAGAATTGGTTGTACCCATTCCCATGACAATTCAACTTCTCTCCAATGTGCAAAGAATGTAGCGTCTCCACTCACAGCATCATGGATAAGTCTTTCATACGCTTCAGGTACTCCCACATCCGCTTGCTCGCAAGTAAAGTTAATACGGATTGGTTCAATCTCTCCATTTTTCAATGGATTTTTACTATTTAACTGTAATGAAACATTCTCACCTGGGCTAATTTCAATTATTAATAAGTTAGGTTCTGCATTTGGATTATTATCTTGATATTGCTGTTTTAACGTATTTTTAAATTCAATTACAATACGAGTAGACTTTTCTTTCATTCTTTTTCCTGTTCGTATATAAAATGGAACGCCAGTCCAAAACGGATTATCGATCCATAAGCGTGCAGCAACAAATGTGTCTATGTTAGAAGAAGGATTTACTCCTGGCTCCTCTTTATACGCTATAACTTGTTGTCCCTTTATCTCTCCCAAAGAGTATTGACCGCGAATGATATGGTTCTGAACGTCTTCTTTTTTCACTTTACGAAGTGTCTCCATTACCTTTCGTTTTCCCTCTCGAATTTCAGATGCATTAACCTTTTCCGGAAGATTCATAGCAGTCATCATTAATATTTGTAACATATGATTTTGAACCATATCACGAATGGCTCCTGCGTGATCATAATAGCCTGCCCTTTCTTCGACCCCAACAGTTTCACTAGCTGTTATTTGTACATTCGCTATATGTTCTTTATTCCAAATTGATTGGAGAACAGGATTTGCAAATTCTAGTGCTTCAATGTTTTGAATCATCGGTTTACCTAAATAATGATCAATACGGTATATCTCGTCTTCTTCAAACGTTCGACTAAGCTTATCATTAAGCTCACGAGCAGATTTGAGATCGTGCCCAAATGGTTTTTCAATCATCAGGCGTTTCCATCCATCCGTTTTATCAAGTCCGCTTTCCTTAATATTTAAAGCAATTGTCTCGAAAAATTCAGGTGCAACTGAAAGATAGAACATTCTATTACCTTTTATATGTAGTTCTTCTTCCCTTTCACGAACGACTTGTAATAACCTCTCATAGTCTTCTGGCTTACTCACATCTAATGGACAATAGCGAAAATTATCTAAAAAACCTTCTAGTTCTGGAGTACCTTCTTCCCTATGACGAGAAAACGTCTCTATTGATTCTTTTATTCTTTCTTGAAAATCTTCATGAGATACTTGACGTCTTCCAAGCCCGATAACGGATATTTGCTTTGGAAGCTTTTGATCTCTATATAAGTTATATAGTGCGGGGTAAATTTTTCTTTTAGCTAAGTCCCCTGTCGCTCCAAATAAAACAAAGGTCATTGATCCCAATTTCAGTCCCCCTCATGGTGTATAATCATTGTCACTATATTAAAAATGAATTGTACAGAAGCTCATACTCTTGTTGATTCATTCTTGCTTCTTCTTATCTTCTAACTCTTTTCTTTTTATAAAAAACAAAGAGTTATCAAATTTCAATTCTTTTATACCTTTCGCTTTCTAATTGTCCCCAATATTAATAGTGGCAATTCAAAGCATTTCTACCACATCATACTTATCCATTTTAACTTACATAAAATAATTTAATTACTTTTAGTAATTAAATTATTTTACATCTAGTATATTAACTACATATATTATTATCGTCAAGAAAAACATCTCGAATTAAAGAGTTTTTATTCCGTAATCTATTTCAGAGTTTTGTCTATTTATTAGAAGAAGACGGTATAATCCAAAGAATAGCGTACAACCGAAAATAGAATATTACTTAACTAATTACGGTTGGCCTCTAGAGTCCATACTAGCTTCTCTTTGTACTTTTTTAGGAATGTCATCTCGAAAAGAATGGGAATACGTCCTTGCTCATTACAGGAAACAAATAATAAAAAGGCAAAAACGAACAGGAATATGTTCGTTTTTGCCTTTTTTATTTGACCATTAAAATGAATTCCATTATTGCTTCAAATGATTTTTAACTGCTCTTATTACCAATTCATGATCTACTTCTGGTGGTAATCCTGAGACTGTTATCATCCCAATAACCCCTACGTTTTTTATTTGGATAGGAAAGCATCCCCCAAACGCAGCGTATTCTGAAGCATCTAAAAGATATTTTTCATTATATGAGATTCCAGTTATTTCACTTTGTATCTGCATATAATACGAGCTATGATTATGCAGGGAAACGACCCGTTTTTTACGCTCAATCCATTTCGTATTTTCCTCAGTTGTCCCTGTCATCTTGAAATGAAATAATTGCACACCATTTTTTGTTATATCAACAGCAATCAATTTCCCCTCTCGCTTTGCTGTTTCAACGATAAATAAACCTAATTGCAAGGCATCTTCATTTGTAAAAGAGGAAAATTGAAGAGTTTCCTCCTCTATTAAAATTTGTTTACTTATTTCACTCATATTTGAAGTACTCATATCCTTAACCTCCATAACTGTTTTATGCCGCACCGGCATTTTTAGGAATTATTAGGTTCTATAGTACAACCTTTCAATTATTCTGAATCTAAATAAACTGCTGTAACATCGTTAGTAACTAATATCGTAAAGCTCGTTTTCTTATTACAGGTGTTATTATTAATTAAATTCAACACAATAAAAAGTACGTACTTTAAAGTACTTTCCTACTTATCCCCCTCTTACAGAGACTATTATGAAATATATTTAACACTTTAAAAATGTATGTACTAAACATTAATATTTTAAATATTAAACTTTTTTCACTCAATGACCGCCATCCAAATTCATCTATGGAGTTTTTTATCAAGTGAAACAAAAAGAACCTAGTCGGTATTAGATTCTTTTCTGTTCGAAAAACACTCTTCCACGATACATTTACATAAGTTACGATTTCATGCACACACTCTTTCCTGCCTTGTTACAAAAGACTTAGAATAGAACTTCTATTAAAGGCTCATTTTAATTACAGTAAAACATTGATGAAAAGAATAAATTTTCAAAAAAACTTATTTGTCATGTTATCATTTAAGGTCCATTTTTATAACTTTCACAATTACATCACCTAAAAAAATAGGAGGCAACTAAGATAAGTGAAAAAACAGCAGGCTTCTCATAAGTAAATCACGTTGGAATTATTGTAAATAATTTAGAAAAATCTATCGTTTTTTATGAAGCATTAACAGGTAAGAAAATATCAAACATCGATGAAATTGACGGAAAGAGAATGGCGCAGACCCAAGGACTTGAAGATACTCGTATTAAATATACCAACCTTCACTTAGACAATTTGAACATCGATATTTTAGAGTATATTGTCCCTAAATCAGATAAAGCATGTTACTCAAATGATTAAATTAGTGCAATGCATCTTTGTTTTGAAGTAGAAGATATTGATGCCGCTGTAGAACGTCTAAAAGCAATTGGGGTACAACCAGATGGCGCGCCAATTGTCTTTCAAGAAGAAGATGGCTTGAAATCTAGATTTGGTACAGGAGTTGCCTACTTCCGTGATCCAGATGGTACTAATTTAGAGCTTATTGCTCCAAAAGGTCCATTTAGACGTGACTAATTAAAATATATTAAGGTGTTTGTATTTTTTACAGCGCTACAATGAACTTGTGAAAAGATACTAAGTTTTGCTCATGTGAGTACCGAAAAAACCACCTTATGTGAAAGGTGGCTTTTTTGTTGCTAGTCGTGAAAATTAACTAGCTCTTTTATCGCGTTTAATTTTGAAGAAAGGCCGATAAACCATTCTTCATCTCCGGTTACTAATGCCAGATCTATCAGAAAAAGGATTTGCTCCTTGTTTATTGCCTTTGATTCAGGGAGTTTTTTAACGTGTTTACTTAAAATTGAAATTGTTTTGCTTATCGTGTCTTCGTTGTCACATCTAATAACCATTACCTTCACTAATTCTCCTAGGGTATCAAATGATTCAATATAACCAGTTATTAATTCACCCTCCCTTGATATTCCTCGAACCCAATCTCCTACTTCTAAAACAGGATTATTATTTGACATCATACTTTTTCACCTTCTTACAAATGATTTTAGTATTAATAAAATAGAATAACTTCTCATTTTTTAGTGACGGCAAACAAGATATAAAAACCAAACTGTACTGTTTTTTATTACATTTAAACGTTAAGAACTTCACAGCTATATAACAATCAAACTGCTCATCGTTCTTGATTAATAAGATCCACAACTTCTTTCATTGTATAGTTCTTTAAATATTCACCTAGATGTTCTTCAGCACCTAAGAAAATAGTAAAAAGGACTTTTCGCATATTCGAACCTACAATACACTGGTCATTCGATTCTGGACATTTAGGTTGCAAAGCACCTTCTGAGGTTATTTGATAAATATTCCAAAGACTAACTTCACTTAAATCTCGAGCAAAAATAAATCCTCCACCAATCCCCTCTTTTGATTGTATAAACTTATGTTTTTTTAACAAACTTAGCACTTTGCGGATGCGTACTGGGTGAACACCGGCACTTTCTGAAATAGCATTACTTGTTGACATCCGGTCTGGCTGTAGAGCTAAATAAGTTAAACTGTGAATGGCCAAGGTAAAGTCACTGTTCATAGTCTTCCTCCTACGATATAAATTACTAATCACTTTTCAACATACTGTAACCATAAATATTACAGATAAGTTTGTCAAACGTTAAAATATATAAATAATTCTTACCATGAAGAAATAAATTTCTTTGTATTCTATCGGAGCTCATCTATGTTCCATTACTTCATTTAGCTCTTTAAGCGTAAAATAAATTTAAAGATTCCACTGTTTCTTGACTTGCTCTTCTGCCAATTGTTCAATTTTTGTCCAGATCGTATCTTTGCTCACAATAACATTTGTTTGATAATTTCTATTTTTATAATTAACTGTAACGCATACTTCAATCATCTCTTGCTTCCTCCTTTCAAAAAATTTCCCTTAAGAAATATTACTTATTAATTAGCCAACTTTTGCAATTCGATGTTCAAAAATGTTCGAACGCTACGTGGTAAAAATTTACGAATTTCTTCCTCATTAAAACCAATCTGTAATCTTTTCTCATCCAGCATAATTGGGCGGCGCAACATTTGAGGATACTCAATTATTAATTTATAAAATTCATTAAGCGAAAGCGCCTCGATATTTATATTTAATTCCTGAAAAGTTTTGGATCTAGTTGAAATAATTTCAGTAGCCCCTTCTTCAGTTAAACGAAGAATTGATTTAAGTTCATCAGCCGTCATAGAATTTGATACGATGTTTTTTTCAATATAATCAATTTGATGCTCCTCAAGCCACGCTTTTGCTTTTCGGCATGAACCACAGCTTGCTGTTGTATATAGAATCACCATATTTTACACACTCCTTTAATGCTTTTTATCAAATGTACACTTATTTCAAATATGTGCTATTAAAATGTATTAAAAAAAATTACAGTTTAGAATCAAATTCACGTAATGTTATTTATTCGGCAATGTTTAATTTATCTTAACTATCCGTTTCCTTTTAAAATGATACTTTAATAAAATTAATGTATCTACATTTTACAAATGATGACAACTCACTTCTAAAAACCATACTGTAATTTTAAACTTTACAGTTCTATTAATCAACTGTTAAGTCTTGGATTAATTCTATTAACGTAACAAATCGTTTTCTTTTGTGTGAATGCTCCCATAGTGTTACGCTAACCAATTCTAAATGCATTTTAAAGTACATGTTATTCATTTCTCGCTTACATGTGCAATTATGGAATATATTTAGCATAATAAAAAATACGCACTTTAAAGTATTATAGGTACTAAAAAGTAACATATGAATTTTCTAGTGCAGTTCTACTTACTTCCCTCTTACATCGGTTATTATGAAATATATTTAGCACAATAAATAGTACGCACTTTAAAGTTTTATAGGCACTAAAAAGAAATATTTTAGTACGAAAACGTATGTAGCCCCAAAACTGAAATCTAAATTCATCAAAGGAGGTTTTTTGATGAAGACATACAATATTCCTGTAGAAGCGACTTTAGAAGTTATTGGTGGAAAGTGGAAAGTTGTTATCCTTTGTCATTTAAAGAAAGGAACAAAAAGAACGAGCGAATTAAAACGTTTAATGCCTGGTATTACACAAAAAATGCTAACACAGCAATTACGTGAACTAGAAGAAGACGATGTAATCCAAAGAAAAATATATGACCAAGTACCACCAAAAGTGGAGTATTCTCTAACTAATTACGGTTCGTCTTTAGGAGCAATACTAGATTCACTTTGCGCTTGGGGAGAAGGTCATCTCGAAAAAAATGGGAACACTTCTATGCTTATTACAGCTGATGAATAATAGCTGTTCCTCAATATGTGTAAATTCTATCGAAGACATAAAAAACGGTCGAGACAATACTTGCCTCAACCGTTTTTTTATGTCTCTTTATAATTTTTTGCGGTAATGACTGTTTCAAATTCAAAGGTTTCTGGCAGATGATCGGCGTAAGAATACTCGAAGGTGCGTCCGTCCGTCAAGTAGGCCACTTGTTCGACTCGCATTAGAAAATCCTGATTTGTTAAGTTCATAAATTGCTTTTCCCTATCATCTGGGCGAATTCCCTTGACCCTGACAACGGATGTTCCCACTTCTAGCCCAAGTTTATTTTGAATGTGCGAGTATATCGACTCCTCTAAAACTGAAGCTTCAACACCTGGGATGACCGAAATTGGCATCCATGTATGCTCCATAATCGTCGGAATGCTGTGAATGATGCGGAGGCGAATGATTTTATAGACAAAATCACCGACGGAAATCCTCAATTTTTCAGCAACTATTTCATCGGCACCTACAATTGTAAACTCGATAATTTTACTTTCTACCTCACTACCGTAAACTGCTTTCGTACCTGTTAAGGTTTGAATCATTCGTGCCTTTTCCTGCTGACGCCAATCTTGAACCACTGTTCCACTTCCGCGCCGGCGAATAATGTAGCCGTCTCTTACTAACAAGTCCAACGCCTTTTTAATAGTAAGAACTGAAACGCCAAATTCTTCAGCAAGGATAGGGCTACTCGGAATTTTTTCGTTGATTTTATATTCAGCGTCTAAAATTTGCTGTTTAATTTTTTGATAAATGCCGAGGTATTTTACTTGAGTTGATCCACTTGTCACTTCCCTACCTCCTTTTATGCTTAACTACCTTCTATTCATTCAAATTTAAAGCTTCAAGTTTGTAAACTGAAGGTGATGGTGCAGCAAATCCGTTTTCCAAGATTTCAATATTCGTTACCGCTTCTTCGTCTTTCACAAGTTTTGGTGCACCATTTACGATTGTTTCATACGCCGCATCATAGAAACGACCGTAATCGCCAAGCGGCGTTTTAATTTGTTTTTCAATCCAGTCACCGTTTGCATTTCGATATTTAGCAACTCCATAGTACATCGGCGAATCTTCACCAAATCCTGAACTCTCAGGCATAATACCCGCTTTCAGATCATTTTCCTGCTGATCTTCACCGTATTTAATAAATGATCCATTTGTTCCATGAACGATAAAGCGTGGATAATCTTTCGCTACAACATGGTTGGTTTTCAGTTTAATTTTCAGCTGATTTCCGTAATGTAGACCAACATCGAAATAGTTATCCACCGCACCTTCCACTTCATTATTACGAATATCGTATGTCACTATATCCGGACGGCCGAATAGTGAAATCATGCGGTCCATCGTATGAATACCTAAACTGTAGAATGAACCTTCTTCTTTTGTACCTTCATGAGTGATTGAACCAGGACGGAAATAATCAATGTGCGATTCAACCTCAACAATATCACCAAGGAATCCTTGTTCCACAACTTGCTTAACAGCTAAGAAATCACCATCAAAACGACGGTTTTGATACGGCATAACTACTACACCTTTTTCTCGTCCTAAAGATAATAATTCCTTAGCATGTTCTACTGTATCGCAAAATGGTTTTTCAACGATAACCGATTTCCCAGCAAGTATAACTTTTTTCGCCAATTCGTAATGCGTATGCGCTGGCGTGCAGATCGTCACTACTTGAATTTCTTTGTCATTCAACAATTCGTCCAAATCAGTGGTGAAGTAAACACCTTTTTTCTGATATGGATCTGCTAATTCTTCATTAATATTGCGGGCAAAAATCGTTTTTACTTTTATATTTTCACGTATTTTCACATAAGGTAGGTGATAACGGTTAGCTGATTTTCCAAATCCAATAAAGCCCATTGTCAATGTCATGTTCTTCAACTTCCTTGCTCATAAATTTTTGTTTCTATATTTATTA